>JBOFFH010000148.1:0-12240 GCA_051648485.1 Fusobacteriaceae bacterium | reverse complement strand
TGAAAGTAGATGACTCAAAGCTAAAAGTTGACAAAATCTGTAATTAATGTTACAATAAATATGTTGTAAAAAAAAGGGGTTTTGTTTTTTTAAATGAGTTAATACTTTTGGAGGTGTTATGAAGAAAATAATATTAATGGTGGCCTTAGGAGTTTCTTTGTTTGGAGTTGAAACTTTTTCACAGAGTAAAATGTCTGTAGCGAATAAAGTAATCAGTAAAACTTCTAATAATATTTTAGAAGATAAAGCTGAGCAATTGTACAAAGAGATGAAACTAGAAAACAAAGTATCATTAAATGCTTTTAAAATAGCGTTTAACGGATATTCAAAAATAGAGAAAAAAACTAGATCAGTACTTACGGTAATAGATTTTTCTAAGCCATCAACAAAAGAAAGAATGTTTGTTTTAGATCTTTCTAAGAAAAAAATACTGTTCTCTTCTCATGTTGCTCATGGAAAAAACAGTGGTGAAAATATGGCTACAAGTTTTTCAAACAAAGTTGGTTCTTACCAAAGTTCACCAGGTTTTTATCTAACTGAGAATACATACATGGGTGGAAATGGTTATTCTTTAGTTCTAAATGGATTAGAAAAAGGAATAAATGATAAGGCTAAAGAAAGATATGTAGTTATTCATGGAGCAAAGTATGCTAATCCAGTTTCTGGAAAAGCAAGATTAGGTCGTAGCTACGGATGTCCAGCTTTACCTACAGCAATGAATAAACCAATAATAGATAGTATAAAAAATGGTTCTGTTCTTTATATTCACACTGAATCAACTCAATATACTACGAACAGTTCTTTTGTGCAAAGAACTTAAAAGATACCTCCTCAGTGGAGGTATTTTTTTTTTTGAAAAAATGCTATAATCAATTGAATAAAAAAAGTTTAGGAGATGCTATGGAAAAACAAATGCTAAAAGAAAAAATAAAAAAAATTCATGAAGAGATAGAAAGATATAGTTATTACTATTATTCAAAAAATATAAGTTTAATTTCAGATGTAGAGTTTGACAAACTTTTAAAAGAGTTGGAAGAGTTAGAGTTAAAATATCCAGAACTTAAAATCTTGAATTCTCCTACCGAGAATGTAGGCTCTAGTTTAAAATCCAGTAAATTCAAAAAAACTGAGCATAAACATCCAATGTTGAGTTTGTCTAATTCATATAATATTGAAGAGGTAAAGGATTTTATAAATCGTATTCAAAAAAATATAGACATTGACAATTATGATCTACACTATGATTTAGAATTAAAACTGGATGGGGCTTCTATAAGTTTGAGCTATGAATCTGGAAAATTAATAAAAGCTTTAACTCGAGGAGACGGGGTAGTTGGAGAGGATGTGACGGAAAATATATTAGCTATTGAAACTATTCCTCATTTTTTAAAAGAAAAAGTTAGTTTAGAGGTAAGAGGAGAGATAGTTCTTCCTATTTCTAGATTTAAGACTTTAAATATTGAAAGGCTAGAAAGAGGCGAAGAAATTTTTGCCAATCCAAGAAATGCAGCAAGTGGAACTCTTCGTCAAATAGACAGTGAAATAGTGAGAAATCGTAAGCTGGATGGATATTTTTATTTTTTAGTGGATCCTAAATCTCACGGGATAAGCTCACACAAAGAAAGCATAAAATATTTAGAAAAACTTGGATTAAAAACTACAGGAGTTTGTGAAAATATTTTTGAAATAGAAAAATTAGAAAAAAGAATAGCTTATTGGGAAAAGAAAAAAGAAAGTTTAGATTTTGAAACTGATGGAATGGTAATTAAAGTAGACAATATAGATATTTGGGATGAACTTGGAAATAGGAGTAAATCTCCAAGATGGGCTGTAGCCTACAAATTTCCGGCAAAACAAGTCACAACTAAATTAAATGATATAACTTGGCAAGTTGGAAGAACAGGAAAAATAACTCCAGTGGCAGAACTAGAAGAGGTAGAGCTTTCAGGAAGTTTGGTGAAAAGAGCAAGTTTACATAATTTTGATGAAATTCAGAGAAAAGATATAAGAATAGGAGATACAGTTTTTGTAGAGAAAGCAGCAGAAATAATTCCGCAAGTAATCAGTTCTGTAAAAGAAGTTAGAACAGGATGTGAAAAAATAGTTTTTCCACCAATGAACTGTCCAAGTTGCAAATCTGTTTTGATAAAAGATCCAGGAACTATAGATTTAAAATGCATCAGTTTAAACTGTCCTGAAAAAATAAAAGGTGGGATAGAGTATTTTGTTTCTAGAGATGGAATGAATATTTTAGGTTTTGGAAGTAAAATAGTTGAAAAATTTATAGAATTAGGATACTTAAAAAATTATTCAGATATTTATTTATTAAAAAATCATAAAGAAGAGTTGATGAATTTAGATAAACTAGGAAAGAAAAGTATAGAGAAACTTCTAGAAAATATAGAGTTATCAAAAGAAAACGATTACACAAAAACGCTTTATTCACTCGGAATTCCTTATATGGGAAAAGTTTTGGCAAAATCAGTGGCAGAAACTTCTTTAAATATAGAAAATCTTCAGAAGATGGAGTTAGATGAAATAAAAACTATAGAGGGAGTAGGAGAAAAAGTAGCTTGTGGAATATATAATTTTTTCAGAGATGAAAAAAATTTAGAAGTATTGAATAATTTAAAAGAATATGGAATTAATTTTAAGTTGAGATCTAAAGTGAAAAACATTGAAGAATCTAATTCAGAATTCTTGGGAAAAAGTTTTCTTTTCACAGGAAAACTTTCTCTTTTTACAAGAGTTGAAGCTCAAAAATTTGTAGAATTAATTGGTGGAATAAATTCTAATGGGATGAATAAAAAATTGAATTATTTAATTGTTGGGGAAGATGCAGGTTCTAAATTAGAAAAAGCAAAAAAAATAGAAACTATTCAAATTTTAAATGAAAAAGATTTTTTTGAAATTATAAACAAAAATAAAAATTTAAAATAGTGAAAACTGTGAGAATGTTTGACTATATGGCATATTTATGGTAGCATATATGGAAATAAACGTAATGTTTATTAAGAAAATTCAGAAAGGGTAGAGGGATGATACAGTCGATAATAAAAAAAATATTTGGAACTAGGAATGACAGAGAAGTAAAGAGAATAAGAGGGATTGTTGAAAATATCAATGAACTTGAGTCAAAGTATGGAAAATACAGTGATGAGGAGTTACAAAATTGCACTGTAGTTTTTAGAGAAAGATTGGCTAAAGGAGAAACTTTGGATGATCTATTAGTTGAAGCTTTTGCAACAGTTCGTGAGGCTTCTAAAAGAGTTTTAGGGCTTCGTCATTATGATGTTCAGCTTATTGGAGGAATAGTTCTTCACGAGGGAAAGATAACAGAGATGAAAACAGGAGAGGGTAAAACTTTAGTTGCTACTTGTCCGGTTTATTTGAATGCTTTAACAGGAAAAGGGATCCATATAATAACAGTAAATGACTATCTAGCTAAAAGAGATAGAGATATAATGGGAAAAGTTTATGATTTTTTAGGATTAACTTCGGGAGTTATTTTAAACTCTATTTCTAATGAAAAAAGAAAAGAAGCATACAGTTGTGATATAACTTATGGAACTAATTCAGAGTTTGGATTTGATTATTTAAGAGACAATATGGTAGGTCATATAGAAGATAAAGTTCAAAAAAAATTGAACTACTGTATAGTCGATGAGGTAGACTCAATCTTAATAGATGAAGCACGTACACCGCTTATCATATCAGGAGCAGCAGCAGATGCAACTAAATGGTATGGAGTATTCTTCGAAATTTCAACTATGCTAGAGCGTAGCTATAAAACAGAGGGAATAAAAGATGTAAAAGCTAAAAAAGACATGAATATTCCTGATTCAGATTGGGGAGATTACGAAGTAGATGAAAAAGCTAAAAATATAGTTTTGACTAAAAAAGGTGTTTCTAAAGTCGAAGCAACTCTTAAAATAGATAATCTTTATTCACCGGAAAGTGTTGAACTTACTCATTATTTGAATCAAGCTTTAAAAGCTAAAGAGCTATTTAAAAAAGATCAAGATTACCTAATAAAAGAAGGGAAAGTTCTTATTATAGATGAGTTTACAGGTCGTGCTTTGGATGGAAGACGTTATTCAGATGGTCTGCATCAAGCCATAGAAGCTAAAGAAGGAGTAAATATAGCAGGAGAAAATCAAACTCTTGCAAGCATAACTCTTCAAAATTATTTTAGAATGTATGAAAAGCTTTCTGGAATGACAGGAACAGCTGAAACAGAAGCAGCAGAGTTTGTGCATATCTATGGATTAGAAGTTGTGGTAATTCCAACTAATGTTCCGGTAGCAAGAAAAGATAATGCAGATTTAGTTTATAAATCTCGTGAAGAAAAATTAGAAGCAATAGTAGATAAAATAGCAGAATTGCATACTAAAGGTCAACCAGCTCTGGTTGGAACGATCTCTATTCAAAGTTCAGAAGAGCTTTCAGAGCACCTTAAAAAACGTGACATACCTCATAATGTTCTAAATGCTAAACAGCATGAAAGAGAAGCTGAAATAGTATCTCAAGCAGGAAGATATGGAGCAATTACAATCGCTACTAATATGGCAGGGCGTGGAACAGATATTATGCTAGGTGGAAATCCTGAGTTTTTAGCTATGGAAGAATCTAGAAGAATCGGAAATGAAACTTATGAAGAAGCTTTAAAAAGATTTCAAGCAGAGTGTGCTCAAGAAAAAACTAAGGTAAAAGAAAAAGGTGGATTATTTATTTTAGGAACAGAGCGTCATGAATCTCGTAGAATAGATAATCAGTTAAGAGGAAGAGCAGGTCGTCAAGGTGACCCAGGAGAATCTCTTTTCTATTTATCTTTAGAAGATGACTTGATGAGACTTTTCGGTTCGGAAAGAGTTATAAGTATTATGGATAAACTAGGACTTCCTAAAGGGGAACCTATTACTCATAGTATGATAAATAAATCTATTGAAAATGCTCAAACTAAAATAGAATCAAGAAACTTTGGAATCAGAAAAAATTTATTAGAATTTGACGATGTAATGAATCAGCAAAGAACAGTTATATATAAGAGTAGAAATTCAACATTAGAAAAAGATGATTTAAGAGAATCTGTTTTAGATATGCTAAGAAGTGTTGTAGAAAGTTCTGTAATTAGCAGATTTGTTGGAGAAAATAAAGAGCTTTGGGATATAACAGGGCTTCAAAACTATTTATATGAAAAATATGAGTATGAGATAAAAGATTTAAATGACTACAAAGCTCATACTATAGAAAAATATATCGAGATTCTTTATGATGATTTAACGAAAAAATTTGAATTGAGAGAATTAGAGTTTGGAACTGAACTTATGAGAAGAATAGAAAAATACATTCTTTTAGAGATAGTGGATTCAAGATGGCGTGAACACTTGAAAAACTTAGATGCTTTAAGAGAGGGAATCTATTTAAGATCATATGGACAAAAAGATCCAGTTGTAGAGTATAAAATTCTTTCAGGCGAGATGTATGGAAGAATGATAGAAACTATAAAAGAAGAAGCTACATCTTTTATCTTTAAAGTTGTGATAAAAAATGAAGCTGATGAGCATATTCCAGAAACAGAAGCCGGAAGATTAGATCCAGATGAAATTTGTAATTGTGGAAGTGGAAAAAAATATGGGAAATGTTGTGGAAGAGAATTTGCCTAGGGGGAAAAAATGAAAAAAATATCGAATTTAGTTTTAATAACGCTATTATTAGTTGTTACAGCTTGTTCATCTCTAACTAAAAAAGATGACCAAAAAGCATATACAAAAGAAGAAGTAAAAAACTGGGAGCCCACAATAGCAGAATCTTTGAAGAAAAATGCTTTGATACCTGAGTGGTATGGAGAGGAAAATCCTGTTTTTTATCTTAGAAAAACTGGGAAAATGACAGAAAAAGAGTTTATGTTTTTAACTCAGCTAGATAAAAAAGAAGTTACAGATGAAGACATAGAAGAGTTTACATCTATTGTAAAAAAATATAATTCAAAAATAGAGAGAAAATTCTCACTTAATGATGAAAATATAAAAAATCCAAAAGGTTTAGTGGATAGAATGGTAAGTGAATCATACCTGAGAATGACTACTCCTTCTAGTTATATAGCTAAAGAGGTTGCAACACCAAAAGAGTGGGAAACAATAAGCGGTTTTTCTAAAAAAACAGATTTAAACTCTAAAGAAACAACTGAACTTAGAAAAATACTGAACAAATTTATCAAAAGAAATGAATTTTTTGAACCTAAAAGTTGGTACAATAGAGAAGTTTCTAACAGAATGAATGTAATTGTAAAAATTCATAACAAAGAAAAGAAAACATCTGTAGAAAAAAACAATGTAAATGCAAAAGCACTTTATTTAGCATATCCAGAGTTTTTCTCACAGATGGATAAATGGAACGACTAAAAAAATAGAGCAACTGAGAATGGGGAAGATAACTCTTCCCCTATTCTGTATTTTTAATAAAGGAGTTACGAATATGAAAAAAGGTGTTTGCCCAATTTGTGGTGGAGATAATAATTGTGCCTCAATTAAAAATTTAGATCATTCAACTTGCTGGTGCAATGATGTGAAGTTTCAAAAAGAAGTTTTGGAATATATTCCAGAAAAGTTAAGAGGTATCTCTTGCGTGTGTCCCAGTTGTAACCATAAATATAAAAATGAGAAAAAGATAATAAAACCTTATGATTTACATATTCATACAATAGCTTCAGATGGAACATTGACTCCTTCAGAAATAGTTGAAAACGCAAAAATGAAAAATTTGTTGGGACTGGCAATAACCGATCATGATACTGTCGATGGATTAAAAGAAGCGATGGACAAAGGAAAAGAAATGGGAATAGAAGTGATTCCAGGGATAGAACTTTCAACTAATTTATATGGAAAAGACGTTCACATATTGGGGTATTTTCTCGATTTAGAAGATGAAAAATTCATCTCTGAAATAGAGGGTTTAAAAAAAATTCGTGAAGAAAGAAATCTTAAAATTTTAGAAAAATTAAAAAGTAGAAGAATAATATTGAGTGAAGCAGATATAAAAAAAGAAGCATTAGGAAATATAGTAAGTAAGCTTCATATAGCTAATGCTTTGATAAATAAAGGTCACGCTTATTCAAAAGCAGAGGCTTTTAGAAATTATCTAGGAGAACATGGGGTGGCTTATGTACCCAAAGAAAATTTTACTCCTCAAATGGCAGTTAAAATACTAAAAGCTAATGGAGCTAAAATATCTTTAGCTCATCCACTAATTATAACTAAAAGTATAAAAGAATTGGAAAAGCTAGTTTTAGAATTAAAAGAGCTAGGACTGGGTGGACTCGAAACTGAGTATCCAACTTTCACAAACGATGAAAAAAACCAATTGAGGAATTTGGCTAAAAAACACGATCTTTTTTCTAGTGGAGGCTCAGATTTTCATGGAAAAAATAGAGAAGGAATAGATATAGGATTTGATGGATTAACTTATTCACAGTTTGATTTTATAAAAAATGGAGGTAAATAATATGATAATAGTAACAGGAGCTGCAGGATTTATAGCGAGCGCTTTTATATGGAAATTGAATGAAGAGGGAATTACAGATATAATTGCTGTAGACAAACTTCGTCATGAAGAGAAATGGTTAAACTTAAGAAAAAGAGATTATGCTGATTGGGTAGATAGAGACAATCTTTTTGCATGGTTAGAAATAGAAGAGAATGCAAAAAAAATAACAGGGGTAGTTCATATGGGAGCTTGCTCTGCTACAACTGAAACAGATGGAGATTTTTTGATGAGCAACAACTATGAGTATAGCAAAAAACTTTGGAAGTTTTGTGCTGAAAGAAAAATCAACTATGTATATGCTTCTTCAGCAGCAACTTATGGAGCAGGAGAGCAAGGATATAACGATGAAATAAGTGTGGGTGAATTTCAAAAACTTCAACCTCTTAATAAGTATGGATATTCAAAAAAATTCTTTGATGATTGGGCGTTTAAACAAGAAAATACTCCAAATCAGTGGATAGGAGTAAAGTTTTTCAATGTCTATGGACCTCAAGAATATCATAAAGGACGTATGGCTTCTATGGTTTTTCATACTTTCAACCAAATTCAAGAACAAAATCATGTAAAACTTTTTAAATCTCATAAAGAAGGCTACAAAGATGGTGAGCAGCTTCGTGACTTTGTTTATATAAAAGATGTCGTGAATGTACTTTATTTCTATTTGACAGCTAAAATAGACTCAGGGGTATATAATCTGGGAACAGGAAAAGCTAGAAGTTTTTATGACTTATCACTGAATACAATCAGAGAAGCAAAATCTGATACAACAATAAAAGGGGAAGAAGTTATTCAGTTTGTTCCTATGCCAGAAGATTTAAGAGGAAGATACCAGTATTTTACAGAAGCTTCAATGAATAAACTAAAAAAAGCTGGATATACAAAAGAATTTTACTCGTTGGAAGAGGGAATAAAAGATTATGTATGCTATCTAGAAAAAGAAGATATGTACTTATAAAAAGAAGTTGGGGAGACATGTAATGACAGCATTAATAATAGTAATAATTTTATCGGTAGTGGAAGGAATGACAGAGTTTGTCCCTGTAAGTAGCACAGGACACATGATTCTTATGGAAAAGCTTTTAAGTAGATTCATAACAGGTGAAGCTTTAACTAGGGATTTTATGGATACATTTTTAATAGTAGTTCAGTTTGGAGCAATAATAGCAGTAGTGATATGTTTTTGGAAAGACATACACCCATTTACAAAAAATAAAGAAATACTTAAAGAGAGATTCAGTCTTTGGAGTAAAGTTATAGTAGGAGTTATTCCAGCAGGAGTAATAGGAATTATCTTTGATAAAAAGATTTCAGAATATTTTATGGATAATGTAGTAATTGTAGCTGCAGCTTTAATATTTTATGGAATTATTTTTATAATCGTAGAAAAGAAACTTAAAATAGTTCCTAGAGTACAGAAAATTGGATCTTTAACTTACAAAACTGCTATTTTAGTAGGTTTTTTCCAATGTTTAGCTATGGTTCCAGGAACTTCAAGATCAGGAGCTACAATAATAGGTGGATTACTTTTAGGACTATCTCGTCCCGTAGCAGCTGAATTTTCATTTTTTCTAGCAATTCCAGTAATGGCAGGGGCTACACTTTTAAAAATAATGAAGAATGGTTTTAACTTTACAGGTGAGCAGTGGATGTTAATTACAGTTGGAACAGTTATAGCTTTTTTAGTGGCCTATGTAGTAATAAAATGGTTTATGGATTATTTAAGAAAGAAGAACTTTGTAGGATTTGGATATTATAGAATAGCACTAGGAATTTTAGTGTTACTGTTCTTAAGATAAAAGCCTTAGGGCTTTTTTTTAATATAAAAAGGAGAAAAAATTTGTATATAAAATCTAATATTGAAATATCAGAAGGAAGTGTAAAGGAGTTTGTAAGAGTTCTTATTCCTGAAGCAGTAGATAAAAATATAATGATACATTATAAAACGACAGCAGAAAAAATAGTTGTAAAATTGGAGATAGATGGTAAAATAGCAGAGTATACTTATACCAACTACGAAGATAAAATAGGGGATCAAAAAATAGTTTTAGCTAAGACATCTATTTTAAAAATATATGCTAAAAACTATTCTTGGGGAGGACTTATAGGAGTAAGACCTACTAAAGTTGTGAAAAGATTGTTACTTTTAGGTTATACTGAAGAAAATGTTATCCATATATTAAAAGAGATCTATTTAGTAAGCCAAGAAAAATCGGAACTTCTGTTAAAAATATTCTTAAAAGAAAAAACACTTATGAATAGAGAAGCTTATAACATCTATATAGGCATACCTTTTTGTCCTAGTAAGTGTAGATATTGCTCTTTCGCTTCTTTTGAACTAGGTAGTCCAGTTGGAGAAAGATATTATGCACCTTTTGTAGAAACTCTTCTAGAAGAGATTAAGCTTACAGGAGAACTTATCAGAGTGAATGGTCATAAGATAGAATCTATCTATATAGGTGGAGGAACTCCTAGCACTTTAACAGAAAAAGATTTGGAAAGAGTTTTAAAAGCAATAGATTTGTACATAGATAAAAGTAGATTAAAAGAGTTTACTTTTGAAGCAGGAAGAGAAGATAGTATAACAGAAAAAAAACTAGAGCTGGCAAAAAAATATGGAGTGGACAGAGTGAGTTTAAATCCTCAAACTTTTAAGCTCGAAACTTTAGAAAATCTCAATAGAAAATTCAATAGAGAAAATTTTGATAGATGCTATAAAAAAATAAAAGAGTTAGGGTTTATTCTGAATATGGACCTAATTTTGGGCCTTCCTGGAGAAACTGAAGCTGATATTTTAAAAACACTCCAAGAAGTAAAAAAATATGATATGGAAAATTTAACTATTCATAGCTTAGCTCTTAAAAAAGCTTCTACTTTATTTAAAGATGAAGATGGAAAAATAACAGATTTAGAAAGAGGGCATATAGAATTGGGAATTAAAAACTTAATAGCAGAAAAAAAGTTAGAACCTTACTATATGTATCGTCAAAAAAATAGTGCTCACTGGGGAGAAAATATAGGTTATTCTAAAGAAGGTTTTGAGTCTATTTTCAATATAGAGATGATAGAGGAAAATCAAAGTACAATAGGACTTGGTGGTGGAGCTATTACTAAAAAAATAACAGAGATAGACGAGTTTAAAGATTCTATAAAAAGAATAGTGAATCCAAAAGAACCGGCAACTTATGTATCTGAGATGGTAGAAAGATTTGGAGAAAAACTGAAACTCTTTTCAAAAATATTACCTTTGATTTTATTTTTTTTTATATTTAATTTAAAAAGCTATTCAGAAGGAAAATTCATCTTTGGAGCTAATACTTTAGTAGAAAAAGATTTGAGATTGGATATAAATAAGGCAACCTATGAAGAGATGCTAGCAAATGGCATAAATACAAATCAAGCTAAAAAAATAACTGAATACAAAGAGATTACAGGTGGAATTAAAGATCTAAAAGAGCTTTCTAGAATATCTGGAATAGGAGAAGCTACAGCTGAAAGATTGTCTAAAAAATTAAAAGTAAATAAAGATTTTATTGGAAAAAAAATAAAAATTAATAGTAATGATGAAAAAAATCTCAGTTATTTTGGATTTTCTAAAGATGAAATTAAACAGATAAAAAAGTACAGAGAAAAAAAAGGTGACATATTGAACAATATTTCTTTGATGGAAATAATGACACCAAAAAAATATGAAAAATATAGAGATCTAATAGACTATGGGAGGGAATAAAATGGATAAAATAATAAGAGGTATAAGCCAAAATGCAAGATTTTTTATGACTGATACAACAGAAACAGTAAGAGAAGCAAATGAAATACATAAGTGTACTCCAGGAGCTATATCAGCCTTAGGAAGATTTATAACAGCGGGTGTTATTATGGGTTCTACTTTAAAAGGAGAAGATGTTTTAACATTAAGAACAGATACCGATGGACCTGTAGGTAAGATGCTTTTAACTACAGATTCTAAAGGCCATGTAAAATGTTATATGCAAAATCCAGGTGCAACTTTACCTGAAAATCATGAAGGTGGATACAAGGTTCAAGATTTTGTAGGAAAAGGAACTTTAAATGTAATAAAAGATATGGGACTTAAAGAACCATATGTAGGAATTTCTGAAATAAACTATGGAGATATAGCTCAAGATATAACTTATTACTACTTTACTTCTGAGCAAGTATTGAGTGTACTTTCTTTAGGGGTAAGTTTTGATAAAGAGGGAAATATCGATTATGCTGGTGGGTATATGATACAACTTCTTCCTTTTGCAGAAGAAAACTTTATCAGCAAGTTAGAGGCTAAAGTTAGTGCTATGAGAAGTTTCACAGAACTTAGAAAAGGTGGGATGGATTTAGAGCGTATAATAAAACTTATCTATGATGATATGGAAGATGAAAATCCTGAAAAATTAATAGAAGAATATTCAATATTAGAAGAAAAAGAAGTGAAATATGTTTGTAATTGCTCTAGAGATAAATTTTTAGATAAAGTTGTAACTTTAGGACAAAAAGAGATAGAAGAGATAATAATAGAAGAGGGAGCTTTAAATGTAGAGTGTCATTTCTGTGGAAAGCACTACTCTTTTAAAACCGAAGATTTTCAAGAGGTTTATGAAACTCAAAAAAAAGAGGCTTTCAACAGTTGAAAATAACTTTTAAAATTCGAAATTTACTTTTGACTTTTGACTTTTGACTTTT
>JBOFFH010000147.1:0-2356 GCA_051648485.1 Fusobacteriaceae bacterium | reverse complement strand
AAATAGATTTTTATGGAGGAAGTGCTGGAATTTTTTTAGCATCTTTCTTAAAAATAGTTTTTCAATCAATACAAAAGAGGCTATCCAAAAAATAGCCTCTTTTTTTTATCCTCTTGTTGCCAATGGCATAAGAATGTATATATAGTTTTCATTTCCAAGCTCTGTCATTTGAAACATAGCTTGAGAAGTATTTCCTTGTAAAATAACATTTTTTTCTGTTTGTTGAACAAATTCTAACATATATTTAGTATTTAAAGAACTACGAAAATCCTCTCCATTCTTTATCATATTAAGTTTTTCTGTTACTTTTGCTTTTCCTGAAGTAGCTTGAATTTCTACTTTTTTATTTTTAAAATTAAATGTTGCTCCAAATTTAAGTTCAGAACTAGTTTTAGAAATTGACATAACTTTTTTTAAAGATGACTTTAGTTCACTGTTATTAAACTCCATATGCTTTGAAAAGTTTCTATTGTTCAAAATCCCTTCAAAGTTAGGAAAGTTCAGTTCAATAAGTTTTGTTGCAAAATATGTGTTCTCCCAAATAAAAATAGCATAATTTTGATAATACTCTATTTTTACCATGCTATTTTCTTTTAAAAGTTTTCCTAAAGAGTTTACACTGTCTAAAGGTAGTGATAAAGATTTTTCATTTGTCACTTCCATGTATTCTTTTAAATAAATCAATCTGTGGGAATCAGTTCCTACAAATTCACTATATTCTTTTTTAAAGCAAGCTCTTACAACATTTATTGCCAGTTTATCGTTTTCACCCGAAGCACTAAACTTTACTTTTTCCAACACACTCTTCAATTTTTGTGAATCTAGTTGAGTTATTTCTGTTCCTTCTAAAACTTTTAAAATTGGATACTGTCCTGATTCCAAAACTGAAAATTCTGCTTGATGTATAAACAAAATAGAATTTTTAAGATTAAAATTAATATTTTCTATATCTAAAAGCTTTATATACTCGAGTATCAGTCCTGGTTTTATAACCACTTCACCAGATTCTATTACATCTGCTTCAATTACTTTAATGAAATCTACCTCTAAATTGGTAGCCACAAATTTTAATTTCTTGTTTTCAGCTGTTATACTAATTCCCGATATTATTGGTTTTACTGTATTTTCTTTTAAGATAATACTAAAATCTCCGAGTATTTCAACTATAGTCTTTTTATTTATTGTAAAGTTCAATTTTTCCTCCTTAAAATTCCTATATTCTACGTACTCTTTAAAGAAAAAATTATTCTGACACCATTATTTCTTGCCAGTATTTCCCCTGAATTGGCAGTGCATTTTTAATATCTCTTAAAATTTCTGTGTTTTTCAAATCTTTAATTTCATATACTGGTTTTGATTTCATTAATTCTCTAGCAGGTACATTTATAGAAGGTATTCCTAGTTGGTCTGCTAAAATAGCATAGTTTTCTGGTCTATGAATGAACTCTATAAATTTATGAGCATTATCTACATTTTTACTTGTAGATGTAATTGCTAAAGAGTCTATGTAAGATATTCCACCTTTTTCAGGAATTATAAAATCAACTTCTTTGGCTGCTTCTTCTGAAAGTTCTCCAAAAACATTATCTGAGTAGCCGTGAACTACCAAAAATTCTCCTGCTGCAAAACCTTTTCCAAAAGATTCAGCATCAAATTTTACAATATTTTTTTTCCATTGCTTTACAAGTTCAGCTGCAGCTTTTATTTCTGCTTCATTAGTTGTATCTTGCTCGTAACCCAAAGTTAAAAGAGCAGAAGTCATTACTTCACGCATATCATCTAAAAGAGTCATTTTTCCTTTTAAATTATCCTTTAAATATATTGAAAAATCTCTCGGATAATCTTTTACATATTTTTTATTTACAATTATTCCTGTTCCACCCATCGCATAAGGAACACCTTTTTCTCCATTTGGATCAAAATAACTAGTCTTTTCAAAAACTATAGGATCAATATTCTTTAAAGTTGAAATCTTACTTTTATCTATATTTTGTACCATTCCTTCACTGCTCATTATTTCCAAATAATCAGTTGAAGGCATTACTATATCATATCCTGTTGCTCCTGCTTTTAATTTAGCAAACATCTCTTCGTTGGAAGAATAAATATCTTCAATTACTTTAATTCCTGTTTCCTTTTGAAATTTTTCATAAATCTCTCTAGGAATAAATTCAGCCCAAACATAAACAAAAAGTTTATTGTCACCTTTTTTAGAATTTGCACCCTCTTTCCCACAAGCAAATAATAAAAAGATTAAAGAAAGTAAAATTAATATTTTTTTCATTTCAACTCCTCGATTAAATTAATTTTCGTATAAACAAGATATTATACTTGCTTTTATAATTTCTGTCAAGAT
>JBOFFH010000146.1:0-3097 GCA_051648485.1 Fusobacteriaceae bacterium | reverse complement strand
GAAGCAAAGCTAGACAATGATTATTCAACTTTTGGTATGCTATCAGCTGCAGAAGATTATTATAATGAGTTAGATAAGGTCTTAAATAAATCTTATAAAGAACTAAGAGCTGTTCTTGGTGATGAAGAAAAAATAGCTCTTAGAGACTCACAAAGAGAATGGATAAAATTTAGAGATAAAGAGATAGAATTTTCAGCAACGCTATATTCTAAAAAAGATGGTACAATGTATAGACTATTTACTCCAGGAATGAAGATAGAACTAATAAAAAATAGAATTGATATTTTTGTTGGTTATTTGATTTATGAAAAAGAAGAATTTTAATAAAAAAACTAAAAATTGAGATGGCTAGGTATGGTTTTCTAATGAAAGCATCTCTATTTACTATGATAAAAGACAATATTACGAGGATTCTCTAAAATTCATGAAGGATAACTGTAAGGTGGGGATACTCCTCGCTTTTTTTATTCCCTGTAAATCCCCTCTTATCTCTTCAGACAACTTCTTGTGCTTACGGCTGAAACTTGCCTTCAGGATAGCTGTGTGTTTTTTGGAAAAACGGGTCAAATACATTTTTTACCCAATGATTTCAATGGATAACATCAATTTCAATGATTTAGATAAATATCTTAATAAACTGAAATGTAAAAAGTATAATCAAAAAGGATTTTTTTTTGATTACAATGGAGTCCTTATATTGTGGGATTAAATAGATGTAGAGAAAGCTGGTAGAATTGAATGATTGGTGCCGAAACGCATAAAAACCGACGCTAGGCCTTTAGCAATAACTCAAATATGTTTTAAAATTTATAGAATTTATTGAAACTCTAGGAATTGGAAAAATAAAATAAGGAAGTGATAAATTCACTTTAAATATATAAATAAAAATAAATAATAACAAAAAAAATTGACTCAAGTGATAAAATCACTTATAATTAAAAAAAAGGAGTTGATTTGAGTGTTAGTAAGATATAAAGTTTCAAATTTTTTATCTTTTTATGAAGAACAAGAGTTTAGTATGAAAGTTGGTAAATCAAAAGGACATCAAGAACACATATATGTAAACAAAAGAAATTCTTTATTAAAAGGTGCATATCTATATGGAGCAAATGCAGCAGGGAAAAGTAATTTTATAAAAAGTATAGAATTTGCAAGAAGTTGTATTTTAAAAGGAGTTCCAGGAGTAAATACAATTGAAAAAAATTACAAACTAAATAGAGAAAGTTTAAAAAAAGTTAGTGAATTTGAATTTGAAATTCTTATAGGAGAAAAAGTTTATGCTTATGGTTTTTCTATAATGCTAGAAACAAAACAAATTCTAGAGGAATGGCTATATGAAGTTTTGATAACAAAAGATAAACTTATTTTTAATAGAAAATTAGAAAATGGAAAATCTAAAGTTGAAGAGAAATTAAAACTTTCAGGAACCGACAGAGTAAAAGTTGAAGTTTATATTGATGATTTAGAAAATACAAATTTATTATTAGAAATTCTTGGAAAAAAGAAATTTGAGAAGCAAAGTTATGAATTTATAAAAATTATAAACTGGTTTAGAGAAAGTCTAATAATAGTATTTCCAAATACATCCCATTTTATAACTGAATATTTTGATCTGACTACAAACTGGGAAAAATATTTAGAATATTTTGATACAGGAATTCAAGAAATAAACTTTAAAGATAGAGCTTTTAAAGAGCTTCCTATCCCAGAAGATATAAAAGAAGAAATGTCAAATCATATAGCTGAATTGACAGCAGAACTTGGCAATAAAGGTGACGGTAAGACTCCTACGGTAGTTATAAATGCAAACAATAATTTTTTAAAAATATACTTAGAAAATAATGAACTGAAAGCTAAAGAAATTGTATTTAAGCATGAAAGTTCAAATGAAAATATAGAATTTAAATTTTATGAAGAGTCTGATGGAACAAAACGTTTAATAGAATTAATACCGTTATTAGAAAAAGTAAACTGTAAAAATCATACAATATTAATAGATGAACTTGAACGAAGTTTACATCCGGTTCTTGTTAAGGCATTTTTAGATAAATTTTATGAAAAACTGTCTAAAAGCAACTCTCAGTTAATTTTATCAACTCATGAATCAAGACTTTTAGATCTTGATAGAGTAAGAAGAGACGAAATTTGGTTTTTAGAAAAAGATATAGAAAAAGGTACAAAAATGTTTTCGTTAGAGGAGTTTAAAACTAGATTTGATAGTAAAATTGATAAGGCGTACTTACTTGGAAGGTATGGAGGTATTCCTAATATTAAGGATATGGTAGCTATTGATGATGTAGAGTGTGATAGCTAGTGGGAAGAGTCCGGTCAAGTAAAATAAAAGAAGAAAGAGAACCAAAAAAAGTTTTCCTTTTGGCTTACGAGGGAAGACATACTGAAAGAAAATATTTTAGTGGACTGAGTGATGAGTATAAAAATAAAAAATTAGTAAATTTTATAAAAGTAAATATTTTTGAAAAAAGTGACCAAGATTTAAGTAATCCTAAAAAAATTTTAGATGAACTCAATGAAAAAAAAGAAAAAGATGGTTTTTTGGAAGATGAGATTTATTTAGTAGTAGATAGAGATGCAGATAGTTTTACGGAAGAGCAATTTGAAGCTGTAAAAACTGGCTGCGTTGAAAATAGTTATCAACTAATATTAAGTAATCCAAGTTTCGAATTATGGTTATTATTCTACTTTATAGAAAACTTAAGTAATAATGATAAGGATGAGATTAAAGCAGATAAAACTATTTTAGAGAGAAAGCTTCAAAAATGTTTAAAAGAGTTTAAAAATTTGAGATCTGATTCGTTTAATAAAAAAATACTTTTTAAACACTATAGTGATAAAGTAGAGCATGCAATAAAAATTGCTAAAGAAAACGAATATGATTTAGAAAAATTAAAAGATACAATAGGAACAAATGCCTTTATATTGGTAGAAAATATAATAGAAGCGTGAACTACCTCCCCCTAATAGAGGAGGAGGCTTCGTAAGAAGTACCTAAGCAACCTTAAGTATATTGATTACGCTCGTCGGGTAGTTCCTACCCTGTATACGATTAATTTCATTTGCTTTTTCTTCTAATCTTAGT
>JBOFFH010000145.1:0-8422 GCA_051648485.1 Fusobacteriaceae bacterium | reverse complement strand
GTGGGGATTGGAAAATGAAAGATATGCCTCATTTCGAATTGGAAGATTGAGATAATTCTGTATGAAAAAATGATAAAAATTATCGAATAAAATGTCAATTTTAGGTTGAAATTATTAACTAAATAGGGTATAATTTATTATAATTGGGAATGGAATTACTCAACTTAATGAACTGCCCCATTTAAATTCAAATGTTAATCCAAAGATAACCTTGAAGTCACCCATACTTTATAGGTACAAAAAGACTCTAAGACTTAGATATTATCTAGGTTTTGGAGTCTTTTTTTTTAATTATAGCAATAAGTAAGATTTTGATATGAGCTCTATCTTTTCCCCTGCTCCACACCGTACGTGCGACTTTCATCGCATACGGCGTTCCATCATAATTTTATAAATTATTTATTTTTAGAAAATGTTTTTAGTATCTTTTGATAATTTTTATTATCTTTAATAGTAATTTTTTGCATCTTTACTCTTTAATAAGTCTTTGAATTGAGATTCTAATAACATTAGATTCTTAAAGTCTTTTGTGCCTTCTTGTTCTTTTGGAATTTTAAATTTACAAGCTTGTAGTGTAAAAAGTGTCGTACTCTTAAGTTAACAGCTATGGATGCTTGGCCTAAACCAGAAATAAAATTCTGGTTTATTTTATATGCTCGTGCTAATATAAGCTATATAATACTTATATTTTAAAAAAATAACGACTTTGGGGTGGTTAGTTGGAAAATTCAAAATCAAGAAGAATTTATATAAATAGTTTAAAAATGACTGATTCAGAGTTATTAGAAGATTTAAGAGAATTTTTAATAAAAAACAACTCTTTTACATCAATTGCATATAGAAAATTAAAATTTATAAATTTTGCAACTTTAAAAAAAAGGTTCAAAATTCATGGTTGGAAAAATTTTATAGATTTATTAAGTTTAGAAAAAGAGTATGAACAAGCTTTGATAAAGAGTAAATTAGAAAAAAATAAAACTTTAAAACGAATTGTTGTAGAAGAAAATCCAGAAGAGCTTTTAAAACTTTATAAAAGCTTTTCGAATTCAATTGGGGTCACAAATGGAGCTTCAATGTCTGAGCTTAAAAAATACGGTTTTAAGTATTCAGAGAAGGTTTTGCTAAAAAGATTCGGTTCTTGGAAAAATCTAAAATTATCTGCAGGATATGAATTTAAAATGAATGTGAGATATTCTAAAGATGAAATTATAGAATCTATGTTAAAGGCTAGAAAAAAATATGGTCGAAGATTAAGCCAAAATGAAATAATTGGAGAAAAAACTTTACCAGCTTTGGATACTATTTTTAATTGTTTTCAGTGTTCAAAAATTTCTCTTATTTGGGATGAGTTAGAAAAGAATCTTAAAAAAACCAGTGTTATTAAAAAGAGATACTCTTTTTAATACAAAATAAATATTGATTTTTTCTAAAGATTGAAAACTTTCTTCTAAAAGTACAATTCAAAAGTTTTTTTAAAATAAAAATATGAAAGAGATTTGAAGAGAGATGTTGTAGGATTTAAAACAAAAAAAGTTAATGGTAAATAATATATAAAGGAGTAATCATGGGACTTATAGTATTATCAATTTTAGGATGGGTTATTTATAAAATAACAAAAAAATCTAGCTATTTTTATAAAAAAGAATCTTTTGAATCTCACAATAGTAATCATAAAATAGATTCTAAACCAAAATCTTTAAAAACAACTTGGAATATTGGAAATGTAGAAATTGGTAAATTTGAAATATCAGATGCATTAATATATACAAAAAATTCAGCTTATGACGATGATTTTTCTTCAACAGTGACATTAGATTCATCGATAGGGTCTTCTGATAAAGAACTGGATAAATTAGGATATTGGCCGAGTTATCAAAATTTGACAGATAATCAAAGAGCTAAATATTTAGAATGGCTTGCTAGTGGGAGAAACTCAGTTCTTGAAGAAGTTGGATATATTTTTATTTTTTTCTATGGTCTTGAAAAAAGATTTTTTAAAGATAAAAAAGACAAAGATATTATTTTAAATGAAGTCCAAAGATTATTATCAAAATATGGGGAACTATCAGGTTCTTTAAGAGGTTATTTAGGAAACTTCTTAGTCTATGGCTATTTAGAAAAAGGAATTAATAATATGACTTCAGAAACTATCAATTCTCTAGAAAAATTAGTTTGTGAAAACACATTTTTACCAATAAAACTAGCTTATTTGTATCAAAATAATCTTTATTTAGATGCTAAAACAGCATTTAGCATTTCGAAATCATTAGAGATTTCTAATAATAAAAGTGTAATTATAAAAAGAACTTCAAACCTTATTGAAAATTTATTTTTTAAAAAATATCTACATGAATATGGTGAAAAATTTACATTAAAACTTTCTAAGCGAAAAGAACTTTTTTATTATAACACTGCTACTAGTGATTTTCGAATTGATAATTTTTTAGAAATTCCAAATATTTTAGGTGTTTCTAGTCAATTTAAAAAATTAGGATTACTTTTTAATGAATGCATAGAAGATTTAAGAAAAATAAGCTCTCTTATAGCCAAAGGTGTTGCTGAAGATGACCCAAGATATTTTTCAGCATTACCTGAGCTATTAAAAGACTCAAAAGAACATCCATTAAAAAATAAATTTATAGAAATGATTAATGAATCTGAAAAAAAAGGTATTTATAGTTTTCTTAAAGTTAGTGATTTATCAAATTTAATAAATTTTGAACCAAGAGAAAAACTTACATTAATTCAAAGTAAAAATCTTGTTGAATTATGCAAAGAGCTAGGATATAAAGTAGAGCCAGATTGTTTTATTACATCAAATACTTATTTATATACTAGTGAGGTAGCGGTTTTTAAAGTGGTTAATTTTGAAGAAAGTTTTGTAAACTATAATTTATCAAAATTAATGTTAGAGATAGGAATTGCTATTTCTAATTCTGATGGAGTTATAGATCAAAAAGAAATAGATCATATTACATCTTTTATAGAAACTTTTGCTAGTTCTGAGAATGAAATTCTTAGAATAGAAGCGTTAAAACAACTATATATTACTAATCCTCCTAACGTAAATGGATTAGGAAAAAAGATAAAAGAGAACTTGAATAAAAATCAAATTGCAGTAGTATCTGAATTTATTGTAAGTTTAAGTACTATTGATGGAGAATTACATAAAAAAGAAGAAAAAACTTTGAAAACTTTATTTAAAGCTATGGGGGTTGAAATGTCAGAGTTAGAAACTCTTTTACAAAAATTTAAAGAACGTTACGAAGAACCTGTTGAAGTTTTAATTGGAACTACTCTAAAAGGTGAAGTTATTCAAAAAGAAATTATTGAACCAGTAATAAAATTAGATAAGGATATTATTAAAAAGACATTGGCTAACACTAAAGAAATATCTGCCATCTTAGGCAATATTTTTGATGAAGATGATAACATAAAAAATAATGAAAAACTAAAGATAGATGAGGTTAAAAAAAAGGTTGTTCTACCTGAAAGCTCTATAGAAAGTGGAGAATTAGATATTCGTTATAAAGCTATTTTTAATGAAATTATTATTAAGAATGAATGGAGTAAAATAGAATTTGAAACTTTAGTAAAAAAATATAATTTTATGCCTTCAGCAGTAATAGAAATAATAAATGAATGGGCTGATGAAGCTTTAGAAGAATTTTTAATTGAAGAGACCGAAGAAAAAATTATTATAGATTTGAAATTACTAGGAGGGGTATAGATTGAATATTAAAAAAAGAGAAAGAGATGCGATATTACAGTCATTAAAGTTAGGAGTTGTTCCTAGAATAGGATTACAGTATATCCAAGTAGGAAGAAAAGAAGAAATATCTGCTATTATTGAAGATTTAGAAAGAGTTCAAGAGGGAGGGGCATTTATTAAATTTATTATAGGGAAATTTGGTTCTGGTAAAAGTTTCTTTTTAAATCTGACAAAAACAGTTGCTTTAAAGAAAAAGTTTATTGTAGCACAAGTTGATATAACTCCTGATCATAGATTACATGGTAAAAATGGACAAGCAAAAGCTCTTTATGGAGAACTAATGCAAAGCTTATCAACTAATGCTAAACCCAATGGTGGAGCTTTGGAAAGTATTATTGAAAGATGGATTTCAGAGATAGACTTTAAAATACAATCAAGTAATAGTTCTGAAAATGATTTAAGGAATGAAATTTATAAAGAGCTAAAACCTCTACAAGATATTATAAATGGATATGACTTTATAAATGTTATTTTAAAGTATTTAGAAGCATATTCTACTAGTAATGAGAATTTAAAAAGTGCCTCATTAAGATGGTTAAAAGCAGGATATAGACTTAAAAGTGAAGCTTCAAAAGATCTTGAAGTTAAAAATATTATTTCTGATGACAATATCTACGAATATCTTAAGCTTTTTGCTAAGTTTGTAAAAATAGCAGGATATTCTGGATTAATTGTAAATGTTGATGAGATGATTGTTTTATCTGAAAGATTAAATAACAGTGTTGCAAGAAACTTAAATTATGAGATGTTATTAAGAATATTAAATGACTGTTTACAGGGTACAACTTCTGAGATTGGATTTCTTTTCAGTGGAACAGATGAGTTTTTAGAAGATCAAAGAAGAGGTTTATATAGTTATGAGGCTTTAGCAACAAGGTTAGCTGTAAATGAATTTGCTATCAATGGTATCAAAGATTTTTCTGGACCATTAATTAAACTTGAAAACTTATCACAAAATGATTTCTATATTCTGTTATTAAATATTAGAAATGTTTTTGCTGAAGGAGATGAAAGTAAATATTTAATTTCAGATACAGGATTAGAAACTTTCATGGTTCATTCACATAAAAACTTAGGAAGTGATTTTTTCTCTACTCCAAGAGATTCTATTAAGAAATTTGTAAGTTTATTATCTGTTCTTGAAAAAAATACTGATTTGAAATGGGAAGAATTACTTGGAAAAAGTGAAAAACAAGAACTTCAAGAAAGAATCAATGATTTGAATATTGACTTAGTTGATTTTGAACTATAAGAGGTGTAAGAATGAGTTATTATTTTAACAAGTTAGATAAACAAATACAAAAAAAGATACACGAAATGAAATGGGAAAATTTGAGACCTATTCAAGAAGAGAGTATTGAAAAAATACAAAATACAAGAGATCATCTTATCATTTCTGCAAGTACTGCTAGTGGAAAAACTGAAGCTGCTTTTTTTCCTATTATATCTGAGATTATTAATAATAATGAAGAAGAAGGATTTCAAACAATATATATTGGACCATTAAAAGCTTTAATTAATGATCAGTTTCAAAGAATGGAAACTTTATGTGAAAAATGTAAAATCCCTGTTTTTAAATGGCACGGAGATGTATCAGAGTCTCATAAAAAAAAAGCTAAAGAAAAGCCAAAGGGAATTCTTTTAATTACACCTGAATCTTTAGAGTCTTTATTTATTAATCACACTAACAAACTCCCAAACATATTTAATAATTTGAAATATGTTGTTATAGATGAAATGCATTCATTTATAGGAAGTGAAAGAGGAGCTCAGCTTAAAAGTTTAATACTTAGATTAAAAGCATTTAATAATGATTTTAGATGTGTTGGTCTTTCTGCAACTTTAGGAGACATTGACAAAGCTAAAGAATGGCTTTCAGAAAATACAGGTAAAAAAACTCAAGATATTCAGGATAAAACAAGTAAAACAAAAAGCTTAATGATTTTTGGATATGAAAATGATTTTAATTTAACTGAGGCTACAAAAAAAGATCAAGATATTACCGAAAAGTTGAGAGATGATATTCTTTTTACATTTAAGGACAAAACATCTTTAATTTTTGGTAATAGTAGAGTTAAGTTAGAATATTTTGCTGACGCAGTTATAAGTAGAGCAAGAGAATTAAAAATTTCTGATAACTTTAGAGTGCATCATGGTTCTTTATCAAAAATTGAAAGGGAAACTGTTGAAAAAGAAGTGAAATCAAATCAAATTTTTTCAGTTTTTTGCTCTAGTACACTTGAAATGGGAATAGATATTGGAAGTGTTTCTGTTATAGGTCAATTAGACACTCCATGGAGTGTTAATTCTTTAGCTCAAAGATGGGGTAGAGGTGGACGGAAAGATGGAGAAAAATCAATTATGTATATGTTTTTAATGGAAAATGAAGCTACTGATAGTTCTTCTATTTTAGACAAGCTTTATTTAGATTTTATAAAAAGCATTGCTTTAGTTGAATTATTTGTTAAAGATAAGTGGATTGAAACACCCAAAATTAATAAACTTCATCTTTCTACATTTGTTCATCAAATTTTAAGTGTCATCGCACAATTTGGAGGAATAAATGCTTTTAATTTATATGAGTCTTTAATTCTTAAGGGGGCTTTTAATAATATATCAAAAGATATTTTTATTAAAACATTAAAATGTTTATCTGCTGAAGATTTAATTGAACAGTCAAAGTCTGGAGAATTATTTTTAGGATTAAAGGGAGAGAGACTTGTTAGAAACTTTAAATTTTATTCTGTTTTTAAAGATTCAGATGAAATAAAGGTTATTTATAATAGTAAAGAGATTGGTACAATTGCTAATGAATTAGGTTTGGCTGTTGGAGGATACTTTATTTTATCTGGAAAACGTTGGAAAATAATAGAAATTTATTCAAATAAAGAAATTATAGTTGAGCCTTCTAAAGGAAAAAAACTTCCAGTATTTGAAGGAACTTCTTTTCCAGAAACAGAAAAAGAAGTTAGATATAAAATGTTAGATATTTTAAAAAGTTCTGAAAGATATTCTTATTTAGATAAAAATGCAAGTGAAATGTTAAATAAAGCCAGGCATTATTACAACCTTATTCCAGAAAAAGAAGAAATTTTATTTGAAGAAGGAACTTCTTTAGTTTGGTTTACTTGGACGAGTAGTCCTGGAAATCTTACTCTTCATGCTTTACTAACTTATTTTTTAAAGTTAGATGTTATTTTGATGAATGAAGCTTTAATTTTGAAAAATATTATAAAAAAAGAATTAAAAACTAAACTTTTAGAGTTGAATAATAATTATCCTACAACCTTGGAAATAGCAAATTTAATTCATTCAAAAAAAATTGAAAAATATGATTATTTCCTATCTGATGAATTACTTTCTTATTCATTTGCCACTAATCATTTAAATTTAGAAGATGCAAAATTATGTATAAATGAGTTGTTAAACGGGTCCCATCAGGAAAATGCGGAACAACAACACTTGATATGTGATATGATATGATATTCATATAGGGTACACATCAATGATCACGGTGGATTAAAAAGTCTTGAAGGCCAAGTGTCCATAGCCATCAACTCAAGAGAATAATAAAACCAGTACTTTAGCTCCTTTTATGATAAAATAAACTATCATTTTAAAGGAGCTTTTTCTATGCAATCTAAATGTTTAAAAATTTTACTTAACGAAAGTGAAATCAATAAAATTGCAAAAGAGGTAGGTCTTTGTACAAGGAACAGGCAGTTTACTCCTATAGAGCTTTTGAAAATGGCAGTTTTCTCTTCCAGTAATATAGCTAAAGATATACTCAGTGATGTAGAATGAAGGTAGTTCCTTGTCCGATGAAATACTGAGAGTTCTAGCTTAGCAAGGGAAATTCATAGTTTTTTTTGAAAAGCTAAGGCTTTTCTATTTTGTGATATCTAAAAATTGAGTATTCAAGCTTTGACAAAAGAAAAAAGATCTGAAAATTAGATTGACTAAATTCCAAATCTTTATTATTCTCTTAAATTGATAGCTATGGAGCTTGTCCTTTAAGGCATATAATGACTATTAGTAAAGAAAAAAAATAAATTTGGAAATTAAATTTTATAAACTACAATATAAATATAAGGAAAATATAAGAATACTGGAGGGAATTATGGAACTAAAAAGTGTTATAATTGTTATGGAAAATAGATTGGAAATAAGTGATTTTTTAAAATTGAAACCGTATAAGGACAATAATAAAATGATTTATAGTGAAATTAAGAATCCTAAAAAAGCATTTGAATTGATTCAAAAATTAAAATTAGTAATTTCTAAATTTGAAAAAACAACACCTTTTTTCTCTATCTCTACCTACCAGAATGAAGATAATTTAAAAATAGTTGGAACTATTTACTCACAAGCTGGATCGAAAGAGACGATAATTATGAATAGAAAAGATTATATTCAGTGTGATATAGATATTTTGGATGAAAAAACTTTCCAAATAAATTTCTTCAAAGCGATTAATTTTGTTAAATACTTTAAAGATGAAAGTTTAATAATTCCAATGACGTTAAATTATTCTGGAATTATGAGTGCTTGTATTGGAGAGATGGAGGCAGGAGAAAAGAATAATATTTTAAATAGATATAGTCAGGAAGATATTACTAATTTGTTGCTCAATGTAACTTGTAGAGGAAG
>JBOFFH010000144.1:0-67846 GCA_051648485.1 Fusobacteriaceae bacterium | reverse complement strand
GTGAATATGGAAAAAGTTTTAAAAATGGTATTAATTCACGATTTAGTTGAGATTTATGCTGGAGATACTCCTGCTTTTGGTCCTAATAATCCAAATAAGTTTCAAGATGAAAAAAATGCAGCTCTTAAAATATTTGGATTTCTACCTGAAGAGTTGGGGGAAGAGTTGCTAGACCTTTGGTTTGATTTCGAAAACGAAGTAACTCATGAAGCAAAGTTTGCCACTGCTTGTGACCGTTTTCAAGGGTTTATCCAAAATTTAACTTCAAATGGACATAGTTGGAGAAAATATGCTGTTAAAAAGCATCAAGTTTTGAAAAGAATGGAGCCTATAAAAGATTATCTTCCAAAAGTCTTTGATGAAATAGTTTTACCTGAAATAAAAAAATATATTGAGCTTGGAGCTATCCAGGAGGATATTTAAAGGTGAAAAGAACTAAATTTTTTTTATTTTTAAGTTTAACCTTGATGCTAGGTTGTAGTAATAGTGAAATAAATTACAATCAACAAAATTTAGAAGTTCCAATAGCTACTCAGATAAAAGAAAATGTCTCAGAAAAAAATTCAGTTACTAAAGAAACTGAAAAATCAAAATTAGAAATAAAAACAGAAGAAATAAAAATAGAGAATTTAAATTCTTTAGATATTCTTCTGAAAAAACTTCCAGTCATTCCAAAAAAAAATGTTGTAAAAGAGATTCCTTATCTGGTGTATACTAATCATTTAGTAGGCGATTTTTCTCAAGAAAAAATTGAAAGCGAAGATGAGATAATAAAGTTTTATAAAAATACATCTATTGTAGCCTATGGAAGCAAAGCTAGTTTTTTTAGATGGGGTTTTAAAAGAAATACAGAAGAATTAAAAAAACTTTTAAATAAAAATCTTTATTCTTTATCGAAAAATAGAAATAAAGATATACTGACTCTTTCAAAAAATGAGTGGATAAAAGTATCTTTAAAAGAAAATCCAATAGGAACTATAAAATCTATGCACGTTGTAGAGAGAGGAAAATCAGGAATGGCCCTTGCTCTTTTAATAGAAGGAGAAAAGGGTACCTATATTATATATAATGAGCATAATATCAGAAAAATTTTAGGTGGTGGAAATTATATAATAACTAATTCTGTAACAGGAAAAAAGCTTTTGAAAAATTCAACATTGATCCCTTCAGGATTTGTTGCTTTTGAAAAAATTGGAAACAGCTATTATTTTTATGGTGGTGGATATGGTCACGGAGTGGGTATGGTCCAATCAGGAGTTCGAAGTTTAGTAAAAGTTTATGGAAAAAACTTTAAAGAAGTGCTAAATTTTTATTATCCAGGAACTAATCTTGAAAAGTATAAAGATAGAAATATTCGTGTTGCAATAACGAATAATAGCAGAGAATTAGAGCATTCTTCTGTAATTTTTATAAGCTCAGGTAAATCTAAAATAAAATTTAATGGAAAAACATACAATGTTTTAAAGAATAAACCTTTTAAAATAGAAAATAAAAATGGAAATATAATTATTACTAAAAATAAAAAACTTTTGGCTAGTGGGAAAGGAACTGTCAGTTTAAGGAGTGAATCAACTATTGGAATTTTGAGTATTCAAATGAATAATTTAAAAATAAAAACACCTTACTATAAAGGAAATTTTGAAGTTAAGACTTCCAAAAATTCTGGAAAACTAAGAGTTATAAATGAAGTTAGTTTAGAAAGTTATTTAAAAAAAGTGGTTCCCGGTGAAATGTCACCAAGTTTTGGAATAGAAGCTCTAAAAGTACAAGCTGTAGCTGCTCGTACTTATGCACTGAGAGATATAGAACGTTACAGATATAAGAAAAATGGTTATCATATAGACGACACTTCTAATTCTCAAGTTTATAATAGAAGTGATGAAAATAAACTTAGTAACGAAGCAATAAAAGCTACAACAGGTTTAGTTTTAAAGTATCAAGACAAAATAGTTGATGCAAAATACTACTCTACTAGCTCAGGTTTTGGAGAAGCTGCAAACTACGTTTGGTAAAAAAGTTACTAAGAAATTAAATATTTAATTAATTCAGATAAAATTTATAAGAATTTTGATAATATTAACTTATTATTAGAATTCTTTTTTTATTGACAACGTTTTTTTTAGAAGGTAGAATTGAATAGGATTACGATTAGATGCAATAGGGAGAAAAAAATGAAATTAAAATGGATAAAAATAGAAAATTGGAAATCTATAAAATATACTTATCTTTCATTGGACAATTTTTTAATTTTGATAGGAGCCAATAACAGTGGAAAGTCTGCTTTAAATTCTGCTTTAAATTTTTTATTAAAGCCTGATGAAAATATAAATTACTCATCTTTAGAACAAGTACCTCCTCTAAGAATAGAAGGGATTTTTGAAACTCAAAACAAAAGTGTTGTAGAATTGAAAATTTTTAAATACGATAAAAATTCTCCTTTTGTTTATATGAAGAATGATTTGAGTTTAACTTTAGAAGAGTACAAAAATTTTTTAGAGCCTGTAAATCTTTTTCATGTTGTAGCAGATTTAGATTTTAATTCTAAAATCTTAGGATTATTTTTAAAAAAGTTAAAAATGAGATTTAGTGATTTTAAAGTGACTGAAAGTTATAAAGAGTTTAACGATACGTATGTGAGTAGAGGACTTTTTAGAAATTTACTTTTTGAAAATATTAGAAATTTTTTAAAATATACTGAAGAAAAAGAAATAAAAAATATAGAAAATATTTATATTTTATTTGAGCATCCTGAAATGTTTTTGAATCCTCAAGAACAAAAAGAACTGTATAATTGCTTAGTAAAGCTCAGCAAATTAGGGATTTTTATTTCTATTGAAACTCATTCAAGTAGATTTGTAGGGTTAAAACAATACAAAGATATTTGTATGGCGAAAAACAGTTTAGGAAGAAGTAGTTTTTTTCAATACAGAGGAAATCTTTTTTCAGGAGATGAAGTAAAAAATTTCAATATGAACTATTGGATAAATGGTGACAGAGGGGAACTTTTTTTTAGTAAAAAAGTAATACTGGTGGAGGGACAAACTGATAAAATTCTTTTAGGATATTTGGCGGAAAATTTAGAAGTTTTTAGGTATGATTACTGCATAATTGAGTGTGGAAGCAAAAGTATTCTTCCTCAATTTTCTAAACTTCTCAATAGTTTTAGAATAAATTATTTAGTTGTTTATGATAAAGATAATCACGCTTGGCGTACAAAAGAAGAGTTGAAAAATTCAAATGTTAAAAATAAGCAAATCCAGCGGGGAATAGATTACGAATTTGGAAATTATTTAGAGTTTTCAAACGATATAGAAGAAGAGATTTATAACCATAAAAGAGAAAGAAAAAATTATAAAAATAAACCTTTTATAGCTTTACAACATGTAATGAGTCAAGATTACAGTATTCCAGAAAAGCTTAAAGAAAAAATTATAAAAATTTATGAAAATTGAGGTGAAAAATGAAATTAACAAAAAATGATAAAGAAAAAATTAAAGACTTTATAAAAAAAATAGAAAAACCAAATGAAAATTTGGTGACAGTATTAGATTTTTCCCAAGAAGTTTTTGGATATCTTCCAGAAAAAGTTATAAACTTTTTAAGTGAAGAATTAAGTTTAGAAAAAGAAAAAATAGAAAATATAATCAAAAGAAATAATTATTTTAGAAAAATTAAAAAAGCAACTTTTTCCATTTTGATTTGTAAGGGAAATAGATGTGAGAAAAAAAATCCTAAAAAAGTAGAGGTTTTAATAAAAGAAATACTGGGAATAAATATTGGAGAACACACTTTAGATGGTGTTTTTTCTTTAAATAAAGTTCCTTGTATAGGTGCTTGCAAATTAGCTCCGGTTTTTACTATAGGTAAAAGGGTTTACGGAGAAAAAGATTTGTTGAATCTGAAAAATATTTTAGAAGAATATATGGGAAAAGATAATGTTTTTAAGATTTTAAATATTGACAAAAAAAATTAAAAGTGATAAAATTACATCGGATAAATTGTAATTTAGGGAGGTAAATTTTGAGAAAAAATATTTATTTTTTTATTTTCGTATGCATGTTTTCAAATTTATTTTCAAACTCTGAAAATTTAAATTTTTTATATTCTAAAATGAAATTAGAGAACAAAATAACCTTTGAAACGTTTTCTAATGCTCTAAAAGGATATGAAAAAATATCAAATAAAAAAAATGATTTAATCGTAATAATAGACTATACAAAACTTTCTACAAAAGAAAGATTCTATGTTTTAGATTTGAAAAATCAAAAAATACTTTTTGAATCTTTAGTTTCACACGGAAAAAATAGCGGGAAAAATATGACTTTAAGTTTTTCTAATAATCCTAATTCATATAAAACTTCTTTAGGATTTTTTGTGACTGGTAATACTTATTATGGAGATTATGGCTATTCTTTAAGATTAAAAGGATTGGAAGAGGGTATAAATTCGAATGCAGAAAGTAGAAATATAGTAATTCATGGAGCAGATTATGTTAGTAAAAAATTTATATTGCAGCATGGATTTTTAGGAAGAACGTTAGGATGTCCAGCTTTACCTTTAGAACTTAATTCTAAAATAATAGAAATTATAAAAAATGGTACAGTTCTCTATGTGGTAGGTTCTGATTATAAATATCATAATAAAACAAAATTTATTTAAAAAATGAGGCCCTCAATTGAGAGAGCCTCATTTTTTTACTTTAAAGATTGAATTTCTTTAAGAGAGTTTTTTTCAAAGGTACCAACTACAATTGGAACTCCTTTTTCAGAGTAAGCTATAAAAATACCATCTCTTATTCCATTTTTAAATTCCATAATTATTAACAGTTTTCCTTGTTCGTCATAAAATGACCATTTACCCTCTTGAACCCCTTCTTTGATAGTACCACCACTAGAAATCAGACCTTTTTCATTGAAAGTTTTTATTCCGAAAAGAGCTTCTTCATTAATATAAGTAATTTCTTCTCTTAAAATACCCTTTTCATCAAAAATATACCAAAATCCTACTTTTTTTCCATCTATATACTTTCCTTTTGCTTCAAGTTGGCCATTGTCATAGTAGCTTGTGAATTCCTTAATAGAAGCTTCTATTTCTCCAAAAGAAGCTGAAAATACAATTAAAAATAAAATTAAAATCTTTTTCATTTTTTCTCCTCGATAAATACTGATTGAATAATTTATTTTACACTATAAATAGCTTTTATGTCTAGCTAAAAAAATATAGAAAAAAAGGAATTGTCTCAGCACATCCGTATATAATGGGGAGAATGTTGTTTAATTCATTTAAAAATATTACAAAAATTAAGGAGGTTTTTTTATGCAACTTACAAAAAAAAATGATTGGTTTTCTGGATTTATTTCGGATGTATTTGAGGATAATAAAGCACTGGAGTCATTCAAAAGAAATACATTGCCAGCAGTAAATATTTCAGAAGATTCTAAAGAGTATCTTGTTGAGGTTTGTGCTCCTGGAATAGCTAAAGAAGATATGAAAGTGAAAATAGAAGATGAATTTCTTTCAATTTCTTTTAAAAGTGAATCTAAAAAGGAACAAAATGAAAAAAAATATTCAAAAAAAGAATATAGTTACAGTTCTTTTGAAAGAAAAACAGCAATACCTAAAAATGTTCTTCACGATCAAATAACAGCAAATTTTGAAAATGGAATTTTGGCAATTAAGCTTCCTAAAAAAGAAATGCCACCAGAAAATTCAAAAGAAATTCCTATAGGATAAAAAAAGAAAGTCGCTTTAAATATATTAAAAATTTAAAGCAGTAATTAAAAAGAGGAACCTCAAAAATTTGAGGTTCCTCTTTTCTATGTTCTTAAAGCTCCTATTGGTTCACCAGCTAAAATGTGAAAGTGAATATGAAAAACTTCTTGTCCTCCATGATGATTACAATTGGCAATCACTCTGTATCCATTGTCAGCTATTTTTAAGTCTTTTGCAATATCAGCTATAGCTAAAAAAACTTCTCCTAGAAGCTCTTTATCTTCAAGTGTAATATCATTTAAAGTAGGTATCTCTTTTTTAGGGATAACTAAAATATGAACTGGTGCAGCAGGATTAATATCTTTAATGGCAATAATTTTTTCATTTTCAAAAACGATTGTGGCTGGAATTTCACGATTTATTATTCGAGTAAATATACTATTCATAAAAACCTCCTAGCATTCAATCATAGAAACTCTTCTACAATGTCTTCCACCTTCGAATTTTGTATTTAAAAATGTTTCAACCATTTCTAAAGCTAAAACATCTCCAATTATTCTTTCTCCAAAAGCTATAATGTTGGCATCATTGTGCTCACGAGTAAGTCTTGCCATAGTTGTATTAGTGCAAAGAGCACATCTAACACCAGAAATTTTATTAGCAGCAATAGAGATTCCTATTCCAGTTCCACAAACTAAAATTCCAAAGTTAGCTTCTTTATTGACAACAGCATTACCTACAAGCTTAGCAAAAGAAGGATAATCTACTGAATCTACAGAGTTAGTTCCAAAATCGATAACTTCAATTTTTTTTAGCTCCAAATAATGTTTAATTTTATTTTTTAACTCAAATCCACCATGATCTGCTCCAAGTGCTATTTTCATTTGTCCTCCAAATTAATTTTCGAACCCGTGGAAGTGAACGTGTCCATGCTCTAACTCTTCATCAGTAGCTTCTCTAACATCAGTTACAATAACTTCAAATCTTAAGTTTCTTCCAGAGAACGGGTGATTTCCATCTACTGTAATATTTTCATCTTCGATAGATGAAATTACATAGTTTTGCTCTGTTCCATCATCCATATCAGCAACAAATTCCATTCCTTCGTAAATATCGTCAAACTCTTCTTCAAAGTCAGCACGGTTCATTGTATCTACAAGCTCAGGATCATATTCTCCATATCCTTCTTCAGGTGAAACTAGGATAGTTGAAGTATATCCTTTTTCATTTCCTTCTAAAACATTTTCAATAACATCCATAAAAGCTCCGATACCTTGAATGTAGAAAAATGCTCCTAATTCAGTTGTATCCTCTAAAAGTTCTTGTGTGTCGTTATCAAAAACTTTAAAATCTAAAGTAACTACTTTATTTTCTTCTATTCTCATTATTACCACTCCTTTAATTAATTTTTTTTACTGATTTAATAAATGATAACACATATTTGAATAAAATTCAAACGTCATATATTTTTTTTATTTATATTTTTTTTATAGTTTTTTTTATAAGTTTAAACGTCTATAAATAGTGCAATTTTCAGTACTTTAGAACTTAATTCTAGTTTTTTTATTTTTTTATAAGTTTTGTGATTTTTTTATTGACTTAACATTGAAAAAACAATATAATTCATCGTATTTGTATAAACTATTTTAAATTATTTTTTTAAAAAAAAGATAATAAATTGGATATTTCTATATAAAATAGTGTAGAATAGAATACGAGTCAATAAAATAAAATAAAAAAAGCTGTTTAAGTATTAAACGGTTAAACCAAGGAGGTAAAATGTCAAAGCTAGACCAACAAAAAACGCCAATTTTTTCAACTTTAAAAGACGTATACGCGGGAAGAGATATAACCCCATTTCATGTTCCAGGGCATAAAAGAGGAAAAGGAGTAGATCCTGAATACTACGAATTTATGGGAAATGGAATTTTTTCAATAGATGTGACTATCTTTAAAATGGTTGACGGACTTCATCAACCGAAAAGTTGTATAAAAGAAGCTCAAGAATTAGTAGCAGATGCTTATGGAGTAAAAAAGAGTTTTTTTGCAGTAAATGGAACTTCAGGAGCAATTCAAACCATGATAATGGCAGTTGTTAATTCTGGGGAAAAAATTCTTGTGCCAAGAAATGTTCACAAATCAGTATCGGCTGGAATCACTTTAAGTGGAGCTATACCAGTGTACATGAATCCAGAGATAGATGAAAATTTGGGAATAGCTCATGGTGTTAAGCCTCAAACGGTAGAAACTATGCTTAAGCAACATCCGGATATAAAAGCTGTATTGTTAATAAATCCAACTTATTATGGTATAGCAACAGATTTAAAAAAAATAACAGATATAGTTCATTCATATGATATACCAATTATAGTTGATGAGGCTCATGGGCCACACTTACATTTTCATGATGATTTACCAGTTTCAGCAGTAGATGTTGGTGTAGATATGTGTGCACAAAGTACCCACAAAATTTTGGGAGCTTTGACTCAAATGTCATTATTACATGTTAATTCTGATAGAATAGATGTAAATCGTGTGCAGCAAATACTTAGTTTACTTCAGACTACATCTCCATCATATCCACTACTTGCATCGATAGATTGTGCTAGAAGACATATAGCTACAGAAGGACGTGAGTTGTTAGATAAAACAATAAAACTTGCTAATTATTTAAGAGCTGAAATAAATAGAATACCAGGAATGTATTCTTTTGGAAAAGAGATATTGGGGCGTGAAGGTATTTTTGCTTTTGATACCACAAAAATAACTATTTCAGCTAAAGAAATGGGAATCACAGGGTTTGAATTAGAAACACTTCTTGTAGATGACTATAACATTCAAATGGAACTTTCAGATTTTTATAATGTTCTGGGACTTATAACTATAGGAGATACAGAAGAAAGTATAGAAATACTTTTAGCAGCATTAAAAGATATCAGTAACAGATTTTATGAGCAAGGCAGAAAAATAGATAGAGAGCTTTTAAAAATGCCTGCTATACCTGAATTAGTTTTAATTCCAAGAGAAGCTTTCTATTCTGAAAAAAATAAAATACTTTTTGAAGAAAGTGAAGGTAAAATTTCAGGTGAATTGATAATGGCTTATCCTCCAGGGATTCCTATTATTGTTCCAGGAGAACGTATAACTCGTGAAACAATAGATTATATTAGTGATTTGAAAGATGCTAAACTTCATATTCAAGGCATGGAAGACCCTGATTTAATAAACATAAATGTAATTGAAGAGGAAGATGCTGTTTATATATACACTGAAAAAATGAAAAGTGTAATGTTTGGAGTTCCTATGAACTTGGGTGCTAATAAAGCGGGAATTGAGTTCTCAATAGATGTACTTCAAGAATATTTCCCGGATACATTTGATGAAATGACAATAATTGATGTGGAGAAACAAAAAGAAAACTTCAATGATTGGAATTTAAAATATAAAAATACGATATTGCATACTTGTGAAAAATTAGCACAACAAGTAAATCAAGCAGTAAGAGATGGATATCGTCCTATAACAATAGGAGGAGATCATTCAATAGCTTTAGGAAGTATATCTGGAGTTGCATTAGAGAAAGAGATAGGAGTTATCTGGATAGATGCTCACGGGGATATGAATACAGATGAAATAACAACGTCTGGAAATATTCATGGAATGCCTTTGGCTCTTCTTCAAGGATATGGAGACCGTGATTTAGTAAACTGTTTTTATGAAGGTGCTAAAATAGAAAGTAAAAATGTGGTAGTTTTAGGAGCACGTGATTTAGATCATAAAGAACGTGAATTTATGGATGAACTTGGAGTTAAATATATAAGTTATGACGAAGTTATTCATAAAGGCTTAGAGGTAATTTTAGATGAGATTAAAGATTACTTACAAGTGGATGAAGTTCACATAAGTTTTGATGTAGATTCGGTTGATCCTGAGTTTGCTCCTGGAGTAAGTACGCCAGTAAGAAACGGATTCACTCCTGAAGAGATGTTCCAAACATTTAAATTTATATTTAAGAATTACTTTGTAACTTCTGTGGATATAGTAGAATTTAATCCGGTAAATGATAAAAATGGAAAAACTAGAGAGTTTGTAAATGAACTTACAAATTATGTTTTAAATCCTAACTAATAATTAAAAATTAAAAAACTCTGAAATTTTTTTCAGAGTTTTTGCTTTTTATAATTCCATGCCTTTTTTGATTGATAATAGTTTTTCTTCAGATAAGAAAAGACTAGCTAGTTCAAAACCAAAATCTAGAGAGTGTCCTGCTCCTGAAGAAGTTATTAAATTAGCGCTATGAATAACATTTTCTTTTCTGAAATTTTTATGTTCAGTTAATTTTTTTAAAGAATGGTGGCAAGTAAAAATATTTTTTTCTAAAATTTCGAATTTTTCTAAAACAGATGGACCACCACAGATAGCACCAATATATTTATTGTTTAAAATAAAGTTTTTTATAACCTCTTGAACTTCTGAGTTTTCATTCAAATTAACATATCCAGGATATCCACCAGGCAAAACTAGTAAAGAATACTGACTGAAGTCGACTTTAGAAATAATGGTGTCGGCTAGAATTTCAATTTTCTGAGAAGAAGTAACTTGAAGATTGTCTGTTATAGAAACAGTTGTAACTTCTAGTCCTCCTCTTCTAAAAACATCTATAGGTGCAAGAGCCTCAATAGTTTCAAATCCTTCAGCCAAAAGAACAGCAATTTTATTCATAAAAACCTCCTAAAATTTTAAATGATACATAATTAATATTACCTTTAAAAAAGATAAAAGTATAGTAAAATAAAAAATATTGACAAGTATTATAAACTTTGATACAATTTTTACTAGTATGAAAAAAAGGAGGAAGAAAATGAAGAGATTAAGAAAGAAAAGGAAGTTAAAATTTTTTAATTTTATTTTGTTATTATCTCTAAATTTATTTTTCCAAATTTTAAAAAAATCAAATATATTTGTTTTTAATAATGGAATAGAAGTTACTGCAATTTAGCAGTAATTTCTATTCCATTTTTTTTTAATCAAAATATTATCTTGGGGGGATGTATGATGTCAAAAAATAAAGATTTAGATTTTTCTTTCGGAGCGGTAACAATAGAGTCGAGAAGAGGTATGTTTTCAATGTTTGTAATAATGTTAGGATTTACTTTTTTCTCGGCTAGTATGTGGACGGGTGGAACTTTAGGAATAGGGCTTACAGGAATAGAATTTATATTTGCAGTTTTAGTTGGAAATCTTATTTTAGGTATATTTACAGGAGCACTGGGGCACATAGGCTCTAAAACAGGTCTTTCAACACATATTTTGGCTAAATATTCATTTGGTGAAAAAGGTTCTTATCTCGGCTCTTTTCTTTTAGCGTTAACTCAAATAGGATGGTTTGGAGTTGGAGTATCTATGTTTGCAATACCAGTAAATAAAATATATCCGAATATAGATATAAAGATTATAGTGGCTATCTCAGGAATCCTTATGACAGGAACTGCTTATTTTGGAATAAAAGCCGTGACGATACTGAGTGCCATAGCAGTTCCGAGTATTGCAATTTTAGGTGGAACTTCAGTTATAAATGCAGTAAATCATGCCGGAGGAATAAAAGCTGTGATGAGTATATCACCAGTAGCTCCTATTTCAGTAATGGCAGGAATAGGAATGTGTATTGCCTCTTTTATAAGTGGTGGAAGCTTAACAGCTGATTTTTCAAGATTTGCTAAAAATTCAAAAATAGGAGTAATAAGTACAGTAGTGGCTTTCTTTCTAGGAAATTCTTTAATGTTTATTTTTGGAGCTGTAGGAGGAAAAGTTTTTGGAACCTCAGATATTTCAGATGTAATGTTTACTCAAGGAATAATAGTTCCAGCTATAATAGTTTTAGGGTTTAATATTTGGACAACTAATGACAATGCTCTTTATTCTTCGGGATTGGGATTTTCAAGTATAACAAAAGTTTCAAAGAGCAAAATGGTAACGATAAATGGAGTTTTAGGAACAATTTTTGCTCTTCCTCTTTACAACAATTTTATTGGATGGTTAGCACTTTTAAATACTTTACTTCCAGGGATTGGAGCTATAATTATTTGTGATTTCTTCTTTGTAAATAAAGGTGAATATAAAAAAATGCAAGAAATGGAGTTTGTTTCTATAAACTATGTGGCTATATTGGCATGGTTAACAGGAGTAGTAAGTGCTAAAATTTTACCTGGTATTGCCCCAATAAATAATGTTATAATAACAATGTTTGTTTATTATTTAGGAATTAAAGTAACTGAAACAAAAAAAGGAGTAAAATATGCTAATTAAAAATGCAAAGCTTAGAAATAGTAATGATTTAGTGGATATTTTGATAAGTGATGGAAAATTTTCTAAAATAGAAAAAAAAATAGAGGGAGAGTTTACAAAAATTATAGATGCTTGTGGAAATATTGTTATGGAACCATTTGTAGAACCTCATATTCATTTGGATACAGCTATGAGTGCAGGAGAACCTAGATGGAATATGAGTGGTACTCTTTTTGAAGGTATAGAGTGTTGGAGTGAAAGAAAGGCTATACTAAGCTTTGAAGATGTAAAAGCTAGAGCAAGAAAAGCACTGAAGTGGCAAATTTCTAATGGAATACAGTTTGTAAGAACTCATATAGATGTAACTGATCCAACGCTAATGGCTCTAAAGGCTATGGTAGAGTTAAAAGAGGAAATGAAAAAATTTGTAGAAATACAAATAGTTGCCTTTCCACAAGAAGGAATTTTATCTTATCCAAATGGAGAAGCTCTTTTAGAAGAAGCTTTAAAAAATGGTGCAGATGTAATAGGAGCAATACCACATTTTGAATATCAAAGAGATTGGGGAGTTGAATCTATAAGAAAAATAGTGAAGTTAGCTGTTAAATATAATAGGCTTATAGATGTTCATTGTGACGAGATAGATGATGAACAATCAAGATTTTTAGAAGTACTTGCAGCAGAAGCTTGGGCTGCTGGAATTGGACCAAAAGTTACTGCAAGTCATACAACAGCTATGGGTTCATACAATGATGCCTACACATATAAACTTTTTAGATTGTTAAAAGAATCGGAAATAAATTTTGTAGCTAATCCTTTAGTAAATATACATTTAGGTGGAAGATTTGATACTTATCCTAAAAGAAGAGGAGTTACAAGAGTTAAAGAACTTTTAGAAGCAGGAATAAATGTTTGTTTTGGACATGATGATATTTTTGATCCTTGGTATCCACTAGGAAATGGAAATATGATATCGGTTGTTAATATGGGGCTTCATGTATGTCATATGATGGGATATGAAGAAATATCTAAATCTTTAGATATGATTTCTAAAAACAGTGCAAAAACTCTTTGCATAGAAGATCATTATGGAATAGAGATTGGAAAACCAGGAAACTGCATAATTTTATCAGAAGATAATGATTTTGATGTAGTAAGGCTTCAAGCTACAGTGACCCACTCTATTAGAGAGGGTAAAATTATAGCAGAATCTACTCCAAAACAGTCTAAAATTTTTTTAATGGAAGAAGAGAAAATAGATTTTAAAAGATAATTAAAAAAACTCTAGAGATTGATTTCTAGAGTTTTTTTATTCTGTAATAAACTTGAATCATAAAATTATAGTTTTATAATACCGACAGCTTGAAGTAAGATTACAAATATAACTGTTGGAGCGATAAAACGAATTAAAAAGAACCAAAGTTTTATTAGAGAAAAGCTGATTGTACCGTTGTTTGTAATTTCATTTTCTACATCTTTTTTATCCCAAACAAATCCTATAAAAATACAAAGTAAAAGTCCACCAATAGGTAAAAATAAGTTGTCTGTTAAATAGCATAAAAAATCAAAGAAGTTCATACCAAAGAAAATATTGACATTTTCCATAATTCCCATAGATAGTGAAGCAGGAACTGCCAAAATAAATAGTCCGATTAATAAAGTTCCTATAGCTTTTTTTCTATTCCATCCCAACTGATCTACCAAAAATGCTACTGGCACTTCTAAAAGAGATATTGAAGAAGTTAAAGCTGCAAATAAAACTAGTACAAAGAAAATTATTCCGAAAAAATTTCCAAAAGGAAGTTGTTCAAAAACCTTTGGTAATGTTATAAACATCAGTCCAGGTCCAGCTGAAGGTTCAAGACCAAAAGCAAAAACTGCTGGTAAAACAGCCAATCCTGCAAGAAGAGCCACTAAAGTATCTAGTGCAGGTATAATAAGAGCACTTTTCAGCATGTTAGTATCTTCAGGTAAATAACTTCCATAAGTTATCATGACAGCCATTCCAATACTCAAAGAGAAAAAAACTTGTCCCAGAGCCGAGAGTATAACAGCTCCAGTTATAACTGAAAAGTCAGGCTTTAAGAAAAATTCTATTCCTGCTGAAGCTCCTTCTAAAGTTACAGATCTTATAACTATAATTATTAAAAAAGCAAAAAGTGTAGGCATCATAATTTTACTAGCTTTTTCTATTCCTCCAGCAACTCCTTTTAAAACTATAAAAGCTGTAGCTCCTAAAAATAATGAAAGATAAATAAGAGGTGAAAAACTATTGGAAATAAATCCACCAAAATGAGCACCAGGGTCTCCACTGATTCCACCTGTTACAAAATCAAGTATATATTTTAGAACCCAACCACCGATAACACTGTAATAAGAAAGAATAATATAGCAAGTTAAAATTCCTATTCCCCCGACAATTCCCCAACCTTTTTTTATTTTATTATAAGAACCAAAGGCGTCCGACTTACCTTTTCTTCCAACGATCATTTCTCCTAAAATAAGAGTGAAGCCTAAAATTAAAACTAATAACAGATAAACTAATACAAAAGCTCCACCACCATTTTTACCAGCTTGATATGGAAATTTCCAAAGATTTCCCAAACCTATAGCAGAACCTGCTGCCGCTAAAATAAATCCAATACTAGAACTCCAGTTTCCTCTTTTTGATGAATCCATAAATTTCCTCCCTGAATATAAATCATTATTGTTTAAAGATTTAAATAATGCTAACATAATTATTTTTAATAATCAAATATCTAAACATTCAAATTATATATGAAGTACATAAAAATGAACTAACTTAAATATGAAAAAGGATAAAAAAATTCACTTAATATAAAAAATATGTTAAAATTTAAAGAAAATTCGGAGGAAAAAATGAAAAAGTATTTAAATTCTATAGTTAAATATAACAGGTATAAAACTTCTCATGGAAAAGTGGCTAGCTACATTCCGGGGTTGTCTAAAGCAGATGCTAACAATTTAGGAATATGTTTAATAAAAGAAAATGGTGAAATATATTTTGCAGGGGATTATGAGACAAAATTTACTATTCAGAGTGTATCCAAACCTTTAACATTGATGCTGGCTATTTTGGATAATGGAATAGATTTTGTTTTTAATAGAGTAGGAATGGAGCCTACAGGGGATGCTTTTAACTCTATCATGAAATTAGAAACTAATAAAACAGGAAAACCATTTAATCCAATGATAAATGCAGGAGCTATAGAGGTATGTTCTATGATAAAGGGAGAAGGACAAAAACGTTTTGAAAGAGTTTTAGATTTTTTTAAAATTATTTCTGAAAATCCTACTTTAGAAATTAACCAAGAGATCTATGAAGGAGAAAAACTTACTGGAAATAAAAATCGTTCTATGGGATATTTTTTGAAGGGAGAAAATCTTATAGATGGAGATGTAGAAGAAGCTTTGGAAATCTATTTTAAACAATGTTCGGTAGAGGTTACAGCTTGTGATTTAGCTAAAATAGGACTATTTTTAGCCAAAGGAGGAGTACTGTCTACAGGTGAAAGAGTGGTAAGTGACTTTGTTTGTAAAATTGTAAAAACTTTGATGGTAACTTGTGGAATGTATGATGGCTCTGGAGAGTTTGCAATAAAAGTAGGTATTCCTTCTAAATCAGGAGTGGGCGGTGGAATAATGAGTGTGGTTCCTGGAAAAATGGGAATAGGAGTTTTTGGTCCAGCACTAGATGAAAAAGGGAACTCTATTGCCGGCATATCTTTATTAGAAAATTTATCAAGTTATGCCAATTTAAGTGTTTTTTAAAAAAATGAAATTGAGGAGTTTAGGGTGTGCCGGAAATTATTCCGACACCTTTTCTAATATTTTACAATTTCCCAGTTTATATTGTCCATAGTTTCTAAAACTTTACTGTATTCCATATCAGGATGAATAGTTTCATGGTGAGAAATAGTTATAAAAGACATAGCTATAGAAAATTTAACAATATTTTCTAAATCAAGATTGTTAATGTAACCATGTCCTATACCAGCGACAAATGAATCACCAGCACCTGTAACATTTTTTACCACGGCATTACAAGCTTTTATTTTTCCTGAATGCTGACCATCAGTATAATAAATTCCATCAGCATCTAAACTGATAAAAACATTTATTACTCCTAAATCAAGAAAATATTGGCCAACTTTTTTAAGGTCTTCATCATTTTGAATTTGGATACCACTCATGATTTCAGCTTCTAAACGATTAGGTTTAATGGTATGAAAATAATGGCAAAGATGCTTTATATTTTTAGCTTTATTAGAAGAAACTGGATCTAAAATAAATTTAGTTTTTCCTTTATATGTTTTTAAAATATATTCTAAACTTATAGGGTCATCAGCATCTAAAAAAGTGTACTCAGCATTTGAAAATATTTCACTTTTAGAGTCTATAAAATTTGTTGTCATAGCTTCTAAAAGTCTCATGTCAGCAACAGCTGAAACCATTTCTCCGCAGTCATTAAGTATAGCCATGTATGTTGGAGTACCTTTGTTTTTTAAAATCATTGAATCACTCATATCATAGCCAATAACTTTAGAATGTTCTACCATAGAACGACCAATTTCATCATCTCCTAAAATTGAGATGAATTTAACATTTGCTCCAATTCTAGCCATATTTTCAGCTATATTTCTAGAAACACCACCAAAAGAGATTTTAACCTCTCCAGGAATAGAGTCTGATTGTTTGTAGCAAGTTCCACAAAATCCAAAAATATCGACAATAGACGCTCCGAAAACAAGAATATAAGACATATTTTACTCCTTAATTTTTTGATATATTATTATAACACACAACTCAATGGTTGAACAGTACCATTTTAGGATTTCTATTTAATTGACTTATAGAAAAAAAAGATGTGAATAGATTTTTAAAATTAGTTGTGGTAGAATAAAGAGATAATAAATTATGGTAAGGGGTACTTATGGATATTTTAACAAAATTTAGTGTGATATTTTTCTTAATTATAATCAGTGCTTTTTTTTCAATGGCTGAAATTTCTTTAGCAGCTTCTAGAAAGATAAGATTGCAAATTATGGCAGAAAACGGCAATGAAAATGCAAGTAAAGTTTTAAAGTTACAGGAAATTCCGGGAAACTTTTTTACAGTTGTTCAAATAGGTTTGAATATTGTAGCAATTTTAGCAGGAACAATTGGAGAAAATATATTGGATCCTTTCTTGAAAACCACACTTCTTAGCTGGTTTCCAGGAAAAGAACAACTGATGTCTAATATTTCTTCAACAGCATCTTTCTTTTTTATAACAGCGTTGGTGGTTGAATTTGCAGATTTAATTCCTAAGAGAATAGCTATGGTTTCTCCTGAAAAAATAGCTATAGCAGTTGTAAATCCAATGAAAGTGATGCTTTTTCTTTTTAAACCAATAGTGTTTTTTTTCACGAGTCTCTCAGATATGATATTTAAAATTTTAGGACTCCCAGCAGTAAGAGAAGAAAATATAACTCACGAAGAGATATTTGCTGTTGTAAATGCTGGAGCTGAAGCAGGGGTTCTTTTAAAAAAAGAACATCATTTAATTGAAAATATATTTGAACTCGATTCTCGTTGGGTATCTTCAGCTATGACTACAAGAGATGAAATGATATATTTTAATTTGACTGAAAGCGAAGAGAGTATTAAAGAAAAAATAGCAAATAATCCTCATTCGAAATACTTAGTTTGTGAAAACGAAATAGACAGTATTTACGGATATGTTGATTCAAAAGATATTCTTCCAAGAATATTAAAAGGAGAATTGAGTGGTTTAAAGAATATCAAAGAAATTACCAATAGAAAAATTTTAATTATTCCAAACACATTAACTTTATCTGATGTATTAGATAGATTTAATGAAACTCATGAAGATTTTGCAGTGATATTAAACGAATACGGGCATGTGGTAGGTCTTATTACTTTAGAGGATATAATTTCAACACTTATGGGAGATGTAGTTCACCCGTTTCAAGATGAATACATAATAAAAAGAACGGAAACATCTTGGCTAATAGATGGTCTAACTCCTGTAGAAGATGTAAAAAAAGCTTTAAATATTGATAGTTTTCCAGAGGAGGACACATATGAAACTATAGCTGGATTTATGATGTATTCTTTAAAATCTATACCTAAAAAAGGAGCTTCTTTAGAATTTGAAGACTATACTTTTGAAGTGGTCGATGTAGATAATTTTAAAGTAGATCAACTTCTTGTAATTTTAAAAGATGAAAAAAGTCAATTAATTTAAAAAGAATTGACAATTTTAGGTTTTTATGGCATTAATATATAATTAAATTTTAATTTTTAAACAACGAAGGGAATGAGTATGTTAGAAAGAGAAATAATTGTCTTTGATTTTGAGACTAATGGTTTTAATGGGACGTCTGTACTATCACTTTCAGCTATAAAAGCTAAAGTATTAGAGGACGAATTGGTAGAGGTAGAGCGTTTTAATAGATTTTATTATAGAACACCTGGGGAAAATGAAAATCCAGCTGCAATAGAAATAAATGGATTAACTACTGAAATTATAAAAGAATCTAGAGGAGATGCAGAGTATTCAGAGCATTACATAGATGATATATATAGTTTTATAGAATTTTGCGGAGATACAGATCATTTTATTGCACATAATTTTTCGTTTGATAGAGATTTTGTAGGTTTTGAAACCTTGACTTCTTTTTGTACTTTCATTGAAGCTAGAAATATAAATATTGGAAAATATAATAAACTTTCAGATTTAGCTAAATATTATGGTATTGAAGTAAAAGAAGAAAATCTTCACAGCTCGATGTACGATGTGGAACTACTATTTGATATCACTCGTGCTATGTATAAAGAAAAAAATGATAATCTTTTGAAGTTTTTCAAAGATAGAGCTTTAAATAAAAAAGAACAAAAATATATTCAAGTTCGTTTTAATAGTTATTTGAAAAGCAAAAGAGAACAAAAAGAAAGATTTGTAAAAATGCAAGAAACAAGAATTGAAAAAAAAGATTCTTACAGAGAAGTAATTAAAAGATTATCGTTACCTAATTATGATATTACAATAACTCAATTTTTAAATAATTTAAATAAAGCATTAGAAGAGATGAATATCAAACCAATCTCTCCAGTAGAATTGAATTTACATTTAAAAAACAAGAAAATTTTGGACGGTAAAAATAAGGTTACAACTCTTGGTGAAAATTCGGAAAATTATGGTATTTATTCTGCTAAAAGAGAAAGAGAAGACACTTTATATGAAGTTATTCTTTATAATTCTAAAGGAAAAGAAACTTTGAAAAATGAAGTTTTAAATCTTTTAGAAAATAAATAAAGTAAATTTTAAAAGAGAAGGAGCGATTCTTCTCTTTTTTTGGAAATGATAAAATAATAAAAATAAAGGTAAGGTGCAAAATGATTTTAAGTGATTATCACATTCACTCTAAATTTTCAGGAGATTCTAAAGAGGATTTAGATGAGATAGTAAAAAAGAGTATAGATTTGGGGCTAGAAGAGATTGCAATAACAGATCATCACGATTGGAACTCACCTCAAGAAAATCATGGTTTTGTTTTAGATATTGAAAAATATTTTAAGGAAATAAAGGAAATAAAGGAAAAATATAAAAAAAAGATAGAGGTGAAAATAGGAATAGAGTTGGGAATACAACCTCATATTTGTAAAGAATCAGAAAAACTTATAAAAAGCAAAGAATGGGATTTTGTTTTATGTTCTTTGCACACAGTGCAAAATTTTGATGTGAGTCTTCCAGAGTATTTTATAGGAAAGAATAAGCAAGAAGCTCAAAATAGATATTTTCAAGATGTCTTGTATTCTGCTAAAAATTTTCAAGAATATAGTGTAATGTCTCATTTGGATTTTATTTCTAGATATGGTGGAGAGGAATTTAAAGGTTTTAATTATTCGGATCATTATGAAATAATAGATCTAATTTTAAAAACAATTATAGAAAAAAATAAAGGAATAGAGATAAATACTTCAGGATTTAGATACGGAGAAAATAGAACTTATCCAAATTTTGAAATAGTAAAGAGATACTTTCAATTGGGTGGTGAAATTGTAACTGTTGGCTCAGATTCTCATAGAAAAGAGGATATATCTAAAGATTTCAAAAAGGTCTATGATTTTTTAAAATCAATCAATGTAAAATATATTTCGAGTTTTAATATCAGAGAAAATAGTTTTAGAAAAATATAATAAGGAGGAAAATATGGTTAAGTTTTTAAGAAACATTATTTTAATTTTGTTACCTTTTTATCTTTTGTTATTGTGGTTGAATAATTTTTTCCAAATAGAGCCAATTTTTGCTGTAGACCCTTTAGTACTTATAGGAGAAGTGACTGATTACATACATAGCAAAGGAATAACCAATGAAACTACGGCACTGATTTTAACAGTTGTAACAATGGTTCTTCCTTCATATGTTATGCTTTTTCTAATTTTTGCTTTTAAAAGCAACAAAAGAAAGAGAAAAAATAAAAAATAAATTAAAACCAGTTTATGGCTTTTTCAGTTAAAACTAAAATATTGTCAAAATCTAAATCTTTTTCATTGCAACACTTTTTTTCAGAAGTGGAGCTTTCAGGGATTTGAGTTTTTTCACAAGAACATTTAGAACATCCATTTCCACAGCTAGAACTCTCTTTTTTAAGAGAGTTTTTATTATTATTATAATCACTGTAACTTTCTAAAAAGTTTTCCTCTTTTAAAGTTTTATAAATTTCTTTAAGTTTAGTTTCGTTTATTCCAAAATTCATAATGATAGCATTATCACTATAAGCCTTTCCATCCAATAAAAATTTTAAAATATCTTCAGATAATTTATCCATAATTAGTACTCCTTATATATTAAGTTTAATGTAAATACCATTAATTATAACCTTTTTTTTATTTTCAAGCTATCTATTTTTTTAAAAAACTAGTAAAAAATCTTTAAGTGTGATAATATAAAATATGCAATAAAATAACAACTGTTATTTTATTTATGGTTAAAAAAATAATTAGATTAATAGATTTTTTCGGAAAATTTGGAGGGAAAAATGAAAATAAAAGATTTAGAAATTGTAGTACCTATTATTCAAGGCGGAATGGCGATTAGAGCTTCTATGAGTAGACTTGCATCAGCTGTAGCTAATGAAGGTGGATTAGGAGTGATAGCAGGAACTACTATAAGTTGTGAAGAGTTAAAAACAGAAATAGAAAAAGCACGTAAAATGATTGTTAACAAAGGTGGAGCTTTAGGAGTAAATTTAATGTATGCAGGTTCAACTTTTGCAGAATTAGTAAGAACTTCAATAGATGCTGGAATAGATGTAATAATTACAGGAGCAGGTTTTTCAAGAGATATTTATGAAATGGTAAAAGGAACAAATGTCAAAGTATTTCCTATAGTCTCTTCTGCAAAACTTGCAAAAATGGCTGAAAGACTTGGAGCAGATGCAATAATAGTAGAAGGTGGAAATGCAGGTGGACATCTTGGAAGCGAAAGAGATTCTTGGGATATAGTTCCAGAGGTTGTTGAAGCAGTCAGTGTACCAGTTTTTGGAGCGGGTGGAGTAATAACTCCAGAAGATGGAATGAGAATGTTGTCACTAGGAGCAGCAGGTATTCAAATGGGATCTCGTTTTGTAGCTTCTTTGGAGTGTGAAGTAAGTGAAAAATTTAAACAAATGTATCTTAAAGCTAAAGAAGGAGATATAGTAAGAATAATGAGTTCGGCAGGATTACCAGCCAATGCTATAAAAAATACTATAGTTGATTCTATTATGTCTGAGGACACAGGAATAGTCCCAAAAAAATGTCACTTATGTCTAAAAAAATGTACTAGAACTTTTTGTGTAAGTGACAGACTTATGAAAGGTCATGATGGAGATGTCGAAAATGGACTTGTTTTTGCAGGAGTAGATGCTTGGAAAATAGATTCAATAATGAGTGTAAAAGAAATAATGAAAAGTTTCAATAAGATTTTTCAGAATTAATAATATAAAAAAGATTACAAATGGATGTAATAGTTCGGAGTAATCTTTTTTTATTTAATTTTTTTTGAATGTATGTTATAATTTAACGATTATAAAAAAACAATTAGGCAAATTTAGGAGGAAAATATGGAAAATAACAGACTGTGCAAGCTTTTAGGAATAAAATATCCAATTATACAAGGAGCTATGGCTTGGATATCTGATGGAAATTTAGCAGGTCATGTATCTAAAGCTGGAGGACTAGGAATAATTGCTGGTGGAGGTATGACTGGAGAGTTGTTAAGAACTCAAATAAAAAAAGCAAAATCTATAACTGATAATCCTTTTGGAGTAAATTTAATGCTAATGATGGAAAATATTCCTGATCAGATAGATGTATGTATAGAAGAAGGAGTTAAAGTTGTAACAACAGGTGCTGGAAATCCAGGTCCATACATAGAAAAACTTAAAGCAGCTGGAATAAAAGTAATACCAGTTATTCCATCTGTGGCATTGGCTAAAAGAATGGAAAAAATAGGTGCAGATGCTGTAATAGCTGAAGGAATGGAAGCAGGAGGACACATAGGACAGCTCACTACTATGTCACTTTTACCTCAAGTTGCATCAGCAGTTACAATTCCTGTTATAGGTGCAGGAGGAATTGCAGGAGGACATCAATTTTTAGCAGCCTTTGCGTTAGGAGCTTGTGGAATTCAAGCGGGAACAATATTTTTAACAGCTGATGAGTGTTTGATTCACGACAACTATAAAGAAGCAATTTTAAAAGCTAAAGATCGTTCAACAGTTGTGACAGGAACTTTTACAGGACATCCAGTTAGAGTTATAGAAAATAAATTAGCAAAAGAGATGCTAGAAAAAGAAAAAAATGGGGCTTCAAAAGAAGAGATTGAAGAGATGGGACGTGGAAAGCTTAGAATGGCGGTTATCGACGGAGAGACTTCTTTAGGAAGTGTTATGGCAGGGCAAGTTGCATCTATGGTAAATAAACGTGCTACGGTTGAAGAGATACTTCACGACCTTGTAACAGGTTTAAAAACAGCTAAAGAAGAACTTTTAGATAGAATGCCTAAAGAATAGTAAAATTGATAAGGATGCTAATTGTTTTTAGCATCCTTTTTATTCTAAATGTAAAATAAAAATAGGAGATGTTAATGAAGAAAAAAATAGTATTGAGTTTTATTTTGATTTCGACTTTACTTTTTTCTCAAAGTGAAACAAGAGTAAATAGTACAGCTGAAAAAATTTCAGCAATAGATGCTCAAATTGAAGAATTTATGAGAAAAAAAGAAAGTTTGGAAAAGTTAAAAAATAAATTTTTAGAAAAAGATGTACCACTTAATGAAATAAATAAAGTTTCTGAAAAAAGACCAAAAGTAGCTTTGGTACTCAGTGGAGGTGGAGCCAAAGGAGCTGCTCATATAGGAGTTTTAAAAGTTATTGAAAAATACAATGTTCCAATAGATTATATTTTAGGAACGAGTGCTGGAAGTATAGTAGCTGCTATGTATTCTATAGGATATACTCCTGATGAAATTCAAAAAACAATAACAGCTTTAAATTTTAATAAACTGTTCACAAATACCTCTTCTAGAGAGTTTGAAGATATAATTCAAAAAACTAATACAAGCAAATATCCATTGACTCTTTCAATAAGCAAAGATTTTAAACTATCTCTACCTATGGGTGTTTTAACAGGTGAACATATTTATTTGCAACTGAAAGAAATTTTCGGAAAAGCTGAATCAATAAATAATTTTTATGAATTACCTATTCCTTTTAAAGCTATGACTACAGATTTGCAAACAGGAAAATCTGTTGGAGAAAGCAGTGGAGATTTAGCTTTGTCTACTTTAAAAAGTATGGCTATTCCAACATTCTTAGATCCTATAAGAGATGGAGATAAGTATTATATAGATGGAGGAGTCGCAGATAATTTACCAATTATAGAAGCAATAAACATGGGTGCAGACATAGTGATTGGAGTGGATATTTCTGCAGATTCTGTAGTTATTTCAGATAATTCCAATATAATAGAGATTTTAGATAAATTATCTACATATAATGGAGATGTGAGTATAAAAAATCAAAAGAATTTACCTGATATACTGATAACACCAGATGTTAAAAATCATAGCACTTTAGATTTTGACAATTTGGATGGATTGGTAAAAGAGGGAGAAATTTCAGCAGAAAGTTTAGATTATGTTTGGAAAACATTGTCAAATCCAAAAGCTTTCAGAGCTATAAAAGAAAAAGCTGAAAAATTAAAGCCTTTGGAAGTAAAAATAAAAAATATAAAACTTGTAGGAAATAAAGTTTTAACAGAAAAAGAAGTTATGGAGTTGAAACCAAAACAAGAGATTATGGATAGAAAAGCTCTTAATTTATGGGCTGAAAAAGTTTATGCAACAAACTATGTAGATAGAGTTTTCTATAAAGTTGAAGATGATACTGTCAAATTTATAGTGAGAGAAAAAATTGATAATAAACTTAATGCAGGTTTATCATATGCTTCTAATTATGGAGCAGGCTTAGAAATATCAGCAGAAATTCCTGTGTTGAAAAAAATAGGTATTTCGAAAAAAAATTATACTATAAAAACAGAACTTTCTAAATATCCAAAAATATTTTTAAAAGATTTGAGCAGTTATAAAATTTTCAAAAATGAACTTTTGGTTTCAGGAGAGATTTCTTATGGATATGATCCTATTTTTATTTATAAAAATGATCAAAATATCTCGACTTATAGGAGTGATAAGTTTGAAGCAAGCATTTCTACAGGAACAACATTGTTTAATAAAGCAATTTTAGGATACAGTTTAGGATTTAAAAATATTGGAACAGAGTACGCTTCAGGATTAGAATTAAAAAAACTTACAAAATTTAAAGAATCAGGTTCATTTTTTACGAATGGATTGACTATTTACTACGATACATTAAATGCAAATTTTTATCCTACAGAAGGAACAAAAGTTTTAACTCAGGCGTTTATCGTAAATCCAACAAGTGGTGGAGATTTTTTTCAAGGATATTTTTACAGTGGTAATCTCTATTTTCCTTTGAGTAAAAAGGTTTCTATGAATACTGGAGTGAATGGAGGTCTTATTGAACGTTCAGAAAATGCCCCTTTATCAGAACTATTTTCAATAGGAGGACTTAGAAATGACGTATTGAAAAGAAGTAATATGTTTTATGGACTTCCTTTAGGAGCGATTAGAACAGATGAGTATTTTGCAGGCGTAATAGGTCTTAAATATTCTTTGTTTAATTCACTACATCTTATGGGAAGATATAACATGGCAACATATAACTATGAATCTACTAGTTATAACGGTATTTCTTTAGGTCATTCTAAAGAGGTATGGAAAGATAAAGTTCATGGATATGGAATAGGATTAGGTTGGGATACATTTTTAGGACCAATGGATTTTGTGTTATCTAATAATGCTTTAACTTCTGGAGTTCTTTTCCAAGTACATATAGGATATATTTTTTAATAGAAAAGAGGCTGACTCAATGTCGCCTCTTTTTGTTTAGATAATATATTTATACTGCTTTTACTTGGTTAAATATACTACATTTTAAACTAAATTTCAACATTTGAATTATTCAAATAAAAAAAAAGTGATTTTTAAAAAAGAAAAAAGAAAAAAACCTTGATTTTATTAAAAAAATATGAAAAAATGTACATGAGGGATTAAATAAAATAAAATTTTAGGAGGATGTTGTATGGGAATATTTGATTTTTTTAAAAAGAAAGAGGAAAATTGGTTTAATATTTATTCACCTTTAAATGGAAAGGTTATAGATTTATCTGAGGTTCCAGATGAGGCTTTTGCTCAAAAAATGATAGGAGACGGGTGTGCTATTGATCCTACAGAAGGAGCTATTTATGCACCGGTAGCTGCAGAGATAGATATATTTGAAACTAATCATGCTGTAAGTTTTGAAGTTCCTAATGGACTTGAAATGATTGTTCATTTTGGGATTAATACAGTTCAACTTAAAGGTGAAGGATTCGTAAGAGTTGCTGAAGCTGGTTCAACAGTAAAAGTCGGAGACGAATTAGTTAAATATGATTTAGAATTTTTAAAAGCTAACGCACTTTCAGTAAAAACTCCAATTATCATAAACAATATGGATATTGTAGAGAAAATTGAAGTAGTTGCAACCGGAAATGTAAAAGTTGGAGATTTATTAATGAGAGTAAAGCTTATAAAATAAATTTTTCATTGGGGTGAAACTATGAAAGTTTTAAATTTGGAAAAAGTTACAGATGAAGTTTCTAGATTATGCATAGAATCCAATGAAAAGATTGGGACAGATGTGTTAAATAAAATAAAATCATCATTAAAAATAGAAAAATCTCCAGTAGCTAGAAATGTTTTAGAGCAGATAATCTTAAATGATGAGATAGCTCAAAATGAAAATGTTCCTATGTGCCAAGATACAGGTCTTGTAGTTATATTTTTAGAAGTTGGAACTGAAATTAAAATTTCAGGGGATATCTATGAAGCTATTCAAGAGGGAGTCAGAAGAGGGTATGAAAAAGGATATTTGAGAAAATCGATTGTCCGTCACCCTTTAGATAGAATTAATACCAAAGACAATACTCCAGCTGTGATTCATACAAAACTCATCGTAGGATGGGATAAAGTAAGAATTACAGTGGCTCCAAAAGGTGGAGGGTCTGAAAACATGAGTTTAGTAAAAATGTTAAGACCTGCTGATGGAATAGAAGGAGTTAAAAAATTAGTAGTTGATACTGTAAAAAATGCAGGTGGGAACCCTTGTCCTCCGATAATAGTTGGAGTAGGTATAGGAGGAAGTTTTGAAAAAGCTGCTCAACTTGCAAAAGAAGCTTTAATGAGAGATATTGAAGATGAAAGTCCCCATGCTCTAGATGCAAAGTTAGAAAAAGAATTATTAGTTCTTATCAACAAAACAGGTGTAGGACCTATGGGGCTTGGTGGAAACACTACAGCTTTAGCAGTTAAAGTAGAAAGCTTTCCTTGCCACATAGCCTCATTACCTGTAGCAATCAATATAAATTGTCATGCTGCAAGACACAAAGAGATAGTTATAGAGGGGGAATTGCTATGAAAAAAATATTAACCCCTTTAACAAAAGAACAAATAACAGGATTGAAGTCTGGAGACTCTGTACTTATAACCGGGTATATTTATACAGCTAGGGATGCAGCCCATAGTAGACTTTATAACCTTTTGCAAGAAGGAAAAGAACTTCCTTTTGAACTCAAAGGACAAATAATATATTATGTGGGGCCAACACCAGCAAAACCAGGTCAAGTTATAGGAAGTGCAGGACCTACTACCAGTTACAGAATGGATACCTATGCTCCAGCACTTTTAGATGCTGGCTTAAAAGGAATGATTGGAAAAGGAAAAAGAGATAAAACTGTAAAAGAAAGCATGATAAAAAATCATGGAGTGTATTTTGCAGCCACAGGAGGAGCAGCAGCTTTAATAGCTAAAACTATAAAAAGCTCAGAAATGATTGCTTATGAAGATTTGGGTGCAGAAGCTATTAGAAAACTTTATGTGGAAGATTTTCCAGCTATAGTAATCAATGATGTATATGGTGGGGATTTGTACATAGAAGGTCAAAAACAATATTCGGAGGAGAAATAAGATGTCGAACGTTTACGAAGAATCATTGAAACTTCATGAAAAATTTGTAGGAAAAATAGAAGTTATTTCGAAAGTTCCAGTAACAACTAAAGAAGAGTTAAGTTTAGCTTATTCTCCAGGAGTTGCTCAACCTTGTTTGGAAATAGCAAAAGATAAAAATAATGTTTATAAATATACTGCTAAAGGAAATATGGTTGCAGTTATTACAGACGGAACAGCAGTTTTAGGTTTAGGAGATATCGGACCTGAAGCTTCTCTTCCAGTAATGGAAGGAAAATGTATTTTATTTAAAGAATTTGGAGGGATAGATGCTTTTCCAATTGCTTTAGATACTAAAGATACAGAAGAAATAATAAGAACTATAAAAAATATAGCTCCAAGTTTTGGTGGAATAAATCTTGAAGATATTTCAGCTCCTAGATGTATAGAGATAGAAAAACGTCTGAAAGAAGAGCTAGATATCCCAGTGTTTCACGATGATCAACATGGAACAGCTATAGTAACAGTGGCAGGAATATTGAATTCTTATAAATTATTAAAGAAAAATTTATCTGAAGCTAAAGTAGTGGTAAATGGAGCTGGAGCAGCAGGAAGTTCAATCACTAAACTTATAAAAGAATTAGGTGTAGAAGAAATTATAGTTTTAGATAAACATGGAATTTTAAGAAGATCAGAAAAAGATACTTACGATTTCTCTAAAGCTGAACTAGCTGAACTTACAAATAAAAATGATATTGCTGGAGATTTAACAGTGGCAATTAAAGATGCTGATATATTCATAGGAGTTTCTGTAGGGGGAGCTTTAACTGAAGAGATGGTAAGAACTATGAATAAAGATGCTATTATTTTTGCTATGGCCAATCCAACACCTGAAATTATGCCAGAACTAGCTTTAAGAGCTGGTGCTAAAATAGTTGGAACGGGTCGTTCAGATTATCCTAATCAAGTAAACAATGTATTAGCTTTTCCAGGACTTTTTAAAGGTGCTTTAAGAGCTAAGTCTAGAAAAATTTCAGAAGAGATGAAAATGGCTGCAGCTTATGCAATAGCTAGTTTGCTTAAAGAAGAGGAATTGACAGTAGATTACATAATTCCTAATCCTTTTGATCCTAGAGTAGCTGAAGCAGTAGCACAAGAGGTAGAAAGAATAGCCAAAGAACAAAAACTTTGTAGAGAATAAATATAAAAAAATATAGAAAGCACTTGAAAGAAAACTTCAAGTGCTTTCTTTTTAAAGAAATGCTTTATTTTTCTGATAAAAATTGATATAATAAAAAAAATAGTTAATTAAAAAAAATAAGATTGGAGTTGAAACAAATGGTTTATTTTTTAATCATGGTTGTAATAAGTTATCTTTTTGGAGCGTTACCTAATGGAGTTTGGGTAGGGAAAATTTCTAAAAATATAGATATAAGAGAGTATGGAAGTAAAAATTCGGGTGCAACAAATGCCTATAGAACTTTAGGAGCTAAATATGGAATTTTAGTTTTAATACTAGATGCTTTAAAGGGTTATCTCCCATTATTGGTTGCAAGTTCAATTTTTGGTATAACAGGAACAGCACTTATTTCTTTAGGGTTAGTGTCTATAATAGGTCATACACTTTCAATATTTTTAAATTTTAATGGTGGAAAAGGTGTGGCAACAAGCTTAGGAGTTTTTTTATTTCTTTTTCCAAAAGGAATTTTGTTGGTATTTGTGATATTTTCACTGGTAGTGTATTTCACGAAGTACATATCTTTAGGTTCTGTAATAGGAGCAGGAATTTTACCATTTCTAGTTATTTTTATGGATATGAAACCTGAAGTAGAAAGAGTTCCACTTTTTATAGTGGCATTCTTAGTGGCAATTTTCGTTATATACAAACACAAAAGTAATATTGAACGTTTGAGAAAAGGAACAGAAAATAAATTCAATGTTAAAAAATAAATATGCAAGGAGACTTTTATGAAAAAGGTTGTAATAATTGGTTCTGGAAGTTGGGGAACAGCACTAGGATTAATTTTAGCTAAAAACGGTCATGAAGTTACAATGTGGGAATGGAATTTAGAGCAAGCCCAAAATTTAAGAAATGATAAAGAAAATAAAAAATATCTTCCTGGAATGAAATTTCCTGAGAATATTAAAATAGAAAGCAATGTAGAGAAAGTTTTAGAAAATGCAAAAATGGTTGTATTTTCAGTTCCATCTCAAGTGTTAAGAGAAGTTGTAAAAAAATTCTCTAGTCAAATAAAAGAGGATATGATACTTGTAAATACAGCAAAAGGGCTTGAAATATCAACGGGCAAAAGACTTTCTGAAGTTATAAAAGATGAAGTTTTTGGGAAATTTCATAAAAATATAGTTGTTTTATCAGGGCCTACTCACGCTGAAGAAGTAGCATCAGGAGTTCCAACTGCTATAGTGGCAGTAGGAGATTTACAAGTTGCAAAAGAAGTACAAGGATATTTCAACAATAAAAGTTTCAGAGTTTATTCGGGAAAAGATATAATCGGAGCTGAAATAGGTGGTGCTGTAAAAAACTGTTTGGCTATCGGATCAGGAATAGCTGATGGTATAGGTTATGGAGATAATACAAAAGCAGCTCTTATGACAAGAGGTTTGGCAGAGATGATAAAGTATGGAATGGCACTGGGAGCAGAAGAAAAAACATTTTCAGGACTTACAGGAATAGGAGATTTAATAGTTACTTGTGGAAGTCAACACAGTAGAAACAGATATGTGGGAGAAAAGTTAGGAAAAGGTCAAAAATTAAAAGACATACTTTCAGAAATGATAATGGTGGCAGAGGGGGTGCCTACTGTTAAGGCAGTTTATGAAAGTGCTAAAAAAATTGGAGTAGAGATGCCAATTGTAAAAGGAATTTATGAAGTTCTATATGAAGAAGCAGAACCAAAAGATGTTGTGGCGACTCTTATGATGAGGGACCTAAAAGAAGAGTTTTAATATTTGGAAATATGGGGGTTGAAAAATATTATGGAAAAAGATTTAGTATCATTATATTTAGATGATATAAAAAAATATAAACTTCTAACAAGGGAAGAGGAAGTTGTACTTTTAGAAGCAGCACAGCTGGGTGATAAAGAAGCAAAACAAGAGCTAATACTTAAAAATTTAAGATTAGTTGTGAATGTTGCTAAAAAGTATAGTATTCGTGGGATGAGTCTTATTGACCTTGTGAGTGAAGGAAACATAGGACTTATCTATGCAATTGACAAATTTAATTTGGATAAGGGAACAAGGTTTTCAACTTATGCAGTATGGTGGATAAAGCAGTCAATCAGCAAAGCTTTAATAAATAAGGGTAGAGATATAAGAATTCCATCTTATAAACATGATTTGATCAGTAAAATAAATAAAAAAATGATAAATGGTTTTTTAAATAATGATAAAGTTGCAAATATAGAAGAAGTTGCAAAAGAACTGAGTATGAGTACTGTTCAAATTGAAAAAGTTATGTTGGAATTTCAAGAAACAGTATCTTTAAATATAACTGTCTCAGAGGATATATATCTACAAGATACTATTATTTTTTCAGATGGTAGTAATTTGGAAGATGAAATTTTAGAAAGAATGCATAGAACAAAAACAAAAGAGATGTTAGAACATTTGAGTTTAAGAGAAAAACAAATTCTTACTTGGAGATATGGATTAGATGGCTGTGAAATTCAAACCTTAGATCAAATTGGTAAAGTTTTTAATATAACCAGAGAAAGAGTTAGACAGATAGAGAAAAAAACTCTTCAAAAATTAAAAACAAAATACGAAGAACAAAGAGTATAGCAGGGAGGAAAAAGTTGGAAGCAAGGGTAAATAGAATAGAATTTTTAAAAAAAATAAAAACAATAGAAAAGGCTATTTCAGAAAATAAGATAAAGCCGATAATATCTTGTGCATATTTAGAAACAGAAAATAATCAATTGAAATTTTATGGTACAAATTTAGAAATAACGATAATAACATCTATGGATGCTGAAATAAAATCTCATGGACAAATGGTATTTCAACATCAAATAGTTGATGAATATTTAAAAGAATTAAAAGATGAATATGTAAACCTTAAGGCAGATGAATTTACGTTACTAATAGAAACAGAGGATTCTTCCACAGAGTTTTCTCTTATGAACTGGGAAGAGTTTCCAAAAAATTATATAAACGGAGAACTTTTAAAGGAAGAAATAACTGTAGAAATGGAAAGTTCAGAACTAGTTGAAGCTTTCGAAAAAACAAAATTTGCAGCTTCACAAAGTAGTGATGACATGAGAATTAGTTGCATAAGAATAGTTGCTGAAAAAAAAGTTTTAAAATTTATAGGAACAGATACGTATAGACTTGTGTATTTTGAAAAAGAAATGGAAATAAATGGAGATTTCTCTGTGAGTTTACCCCTAAATACAGTTGATGCTTTGACTAAACTTTTAAAAACTTTGGATAATGGAAAAGTAAAAATTCATATTACATCAAAAAATACTAGATTTGAAATAGAAAATACTCTTATAAGTAGTAGAGTTGTAGAACTACCTTTTCCAGATTATGAAGGAATACTAAAAAATTTAAACTATGATAAAAAACTAACGATATCTTCTAGTGATTTCTTAAATATGTTGAAAAGAGTAATAATTTTTGTTAGAAATAATAGTGAATCTAAATACGGTGCAATATATGAATTGAAAGATGGAAAAATGACTATTACAGGTTCTAACGAAATTGCAAAGATTAATGAAGAGTCGAATGTGGATTATGTGGGAGACGACATAAAAATATCTTTAAATACAAAATTTTTAATAGAATTTTTGCAAAATTTAAATTCTAATGATAAAGTTTTTGCAGAATTTACAACATACGATGGTTCGGTAAGAATAAAAAAAGAATCAAACGATAAATATTTATATATTGTAATGCCATTAGCTTTAAGAGCATAAAAAAATAAAACAGTTTAAATAGGATAAACCCTTATTTAGACTGTTTTTTATATTTGAAGTATGATATAATATGAGCAATAAAGGAGCATGCTAGGTAAAACAATGTTCAAAGGAGAGAAGATGAAAAAGAAAAATATTTTATTAATTGGTTCTTTTCTCATATCTGCAATTATTTTTGCAGGGGAAAAAGAAGATTTAAATTTTATAGACCAAATTTATAAACAACAAAATTATGAGATGGCTTTATCTGAAGGAAAAAGATTTTTGATTAGATACCCAAATTCAAAAAATTCAAAACTAGTTGAAGAACGTTTGGCTAAAACGTACTATATAAGAAAAAATTATTCAGAAGCTATAAAAGTTTTTAGTAATATTATTGAAAAATATCAATTGACACAAGAAGAAAAAGATGAAATATGTTATTATATTTCTAAAATTTATTTGATAGAGGAAAATGAAGTTGAATGGTCTAAATACGTTAATATTATTTCAGGTAATACAATATATAAAGAAAGAGCTGTTTATGATGCAGGAGTTATTTACTTAGAAAGAAACGATTATGAAAATGCATTTAAAGCTTTTAAAAATGTAGCAGTAACTGGAAAAGAGCTTAGAAATCCAGCAACATTTAATATGGCACTTACAGCCTATAATGATGAAAACTACACTATGGTAATAGAAATTTTAAATAGATACGTTCCGCTAAAAGATAAAAATAGAGATCAAAGTGCCATAGATTATTTGTACGGAACTTCTTATTATAAAATGGATAATATTCCTAAAAGTATTTTTTATTTTGAAAAACTCGTAAAAGAAAATTTAAACAGTCCTTATGGAAAGAAAGCTGCAGTAACTTTAATAGAGATATATGCAAATGCTGGAAATTCAGATATGGTAAATAAAACTGCACAGTTAATAAAAGGAAGTTCAGAGGAAAAAGAAGCTTCAGTAATTTTAGGAGATTTTTATACCTCTAAAGAAAACTATTCTAAAAGCAAAACTTATTATTTGGAAACAGGTTTACAAACTAATCCAAGAGCGATGTATGGGTATGCTTATTCTCTTTATAGAGAAGGTAACTTTAAAGAAGCACTTCCTTATTTTCAAAAATTAGAAAAAACGAGTTATTATAATCAAGCTATATATTATAAATTTGCAATATATTATAAACTTAATGACTATTCTAGAATTTTAAAAGAAAGAGATTCAGCTAAAAAAATAGTTGTAACTCAGCAAGATAACGACAATATAAATATAATCATAGCAAATTCAGCTTATGAACTTGAAGATTTTGTTTTAGCAAGAGATTATTATTCTAGATTGAATCTTCACACTCCAAGTAAAGATAATCTTTTTAGAGTAATCACTATGAGTGGAAAATTGAATGCAGCAAAAGATGTGGAACAAAGAATAACGGATTACAAAAAACTTTATCCTGGAGATAAAGAATATAGAAAAAAAATATATATAGCAGCAGGTGAATCATTATATAATAATGGAAAAGCATCTGAAGCAGAAAGATTGTATAGAGAATACTTGATGACAGATAAAGATTCTGATGTTTTAAAAGCACTTACAGCCATTCTTGTAAATGAAAAAAAATATGGTGAGATGACTGGGATACTCGATCAGCAAGAAGACAATGCGGAAAATAGATACCTGAGAGCAGTTTCAGCTACAGGAACAGGAAATTATGCAGAAGCTGAATCTGACTATGCAAGAGTTTTATCTATGATAGCTAATAATCCACAAAATGAACTGTATCAAAAAGCCAAAGCAAATAGAATAAAAAATTATTTTTTAATGGGAGATTATTCTAAAGCTGTTTCAGAAGGTGAAAGCTACTTGGAAAACCCTAACGCTTTAGATAAAAAAGATATTACTGAAAAAGTAGGGTTGAGTTATTTCAGACTTGAAAATACAATAAAAAGTAGAGAGTATTTTGAAAAGCTTTTAAACACAGAAAAAGGAGATTCAGCAAATCTTCAAATTGCTGAAACATATTTGATAGAAAAAAATTACGCAAGAGCTAGAAAGATATATGAAGATATCTACAGAGATGGAACCAATGAAAAAGATAAAGAAATAGCACTTTATTCCATGGCAAAAGTAGCCTCAGATAGTAAAAACACTGCTGAATTCAAAAAAATAAGCAATGAGTTTCTGAATAAGTATCCTGAAAGTAGTTACAAAGAAAATTTGCTTTCTAATTTTTCTTCAGTGGCAGAAAATTTAAAATCAAATTCAGATATAGTAAGTAGTTATAAAACTATTTACAACAATACAGAAGAAACTTATTTAAAAGAAAGTTCAGCTGAAAAAATAGCAGAAGCTAGTTTGAAAAATAAAAATTATTCAGAAGCTGAAAAATTTGCTAAAGAACTTGGAGATAAAACAAAAAAATCATATTTGTTAGCTAGAATATATCTTCAAAAAGGAGCTAATAACAATGCTAAAGTAGAACTTGAAAATCTTTTAAAAAATCCAGGTTATAAAGAGTATGCTTTGGTTAATCTTTCTAAGTATCACTATGAAAGAAAAGAATATTCAAAAGCTACCCAGTATTATAAGGGTATTTTGAATATGACAAGCAGTTATAAAGATTTAGCAACCTTCCAATTAGCAGATATAGATGAAAAATCTAAAAGAACTGATTCCGCAATCAAAGGCTATATTAATGTTTTTAAAAACTTTAAAAAAAGTCAATATGCAGAAGAAGCTAAAGTAAAAGCGGCAGCACTTTATGAAATGAAAAATATGAACGAAGCTGCAAAATTGTATGTTGATATCTCTAAAACAAGTAAAAATAAAAATTATAAAGTTTTTGCATATGAAAAATTAGTTTATTTAAATTTAAAAGGAAATCAAGAAAAAACAGCTGAGCAATACTATAAAGAACTTAAAAAATTAGATGCTAGCACAGCTAAAAAATATGAAGATTTCTTTAAAGGAGGTGCTTAGCGTGAAGAAAATTGTATTAGGGATAACGCTTTTATCTCTCAGTTTGACTCTCTTAGGTGAAGAAGTTTCAATAATAGGGCAAGAGGTAACAGGGGTAAATTTGCAACAGTTAGAATATAAAAAAATAACGAACAGTAACGAACTCTTAAAAAATCAAAAAATAGAATCTACAAACATGGAGATAGTGAGTGATAATTTAAAAAGGCAACGTCAAAGAATAACAGTTGTTCAAACAGACTCTATCCAACTTCAAGAAGAGGTTAGAGAGGGAAAAAAGAAAAAATTTTTAGGAATATTTTAATTAAAAAATTAATTGGATAAGGAGAGATGTGTATGTATTGGTTAAAAAATGGTGGATTATTGATGTATTTTATAGCAATGATGTCTGTAGCAGGTTTTGCAGTTGTAATAGAGCGTGCAATATATTTTAAAGTGAATGAAAATGGAAAATTTTCTAAAATAAGAATAGCTATAAAACATCACATAGAAAAGCGTGAAGTAAAAGAAGCAATTGTAGTTTTAAATGGAAATAGATGTTCTTCTTCAAGAATAGTTAAAGAAATTTTAACTTTTTGGTATAGAACAGGAACAACGAACATTACTTCTTTAGAGGAAAAAAGTTATGAAGCTTCTCTTACACAAATACCAGGATTAGAGAGAAACATGTGGATACTTTCAATAGTTGCTCATGCCACACCTCTTTTAGGTCTTTTAGGAACAGTAACTGGTATGATACAGGCCTTCCAAGCGGTTGCAATACATGGAACGGGAGATCCTGCAGTGTTAGCTGGTGGAATATCTCAAGCCCTTATAACAACAGCGGGAGGACTTATAGTAGCTATTCCAGCTTTGATATGCTATAACTATTTCAATAAAAAAATAGATGAAACTGTGCATGAAATGGAAAAAACAAGTGCTGAAATAATAAACTTCTTTAGAAAATAGGAGATAAAATGAGACTAAACAGAATTCAAAGAAAAAGAAAGGGAGAGCTCATATTGGAGCTAACTCCCCTTATAGATGTGGTTTTCCTTTTGTTAATCTTTTTCCTGGTAGCCACAAGTTTTGATGATAACAAAAGTGGAATAGTGATTGATTTACCAACTTCCACAATAAAAGAATTAAAAGACGTAAAAGAATTTCAAATTGCTATTACAAAAGACAAACAGATAACTTTAAATTTTAAAGAAAATGGTAAAAGTGAAATACAAAAAATAAACAAGGCAGATTTAAAAACAGTTTTAGCTAAAAAATTGAGTGATGCCAGCGAAAAAAATGTTATGATAAGTGCTGATAAATCTATAGATTATGGATTTATTGTAGAAATTATGACTGTTGCTAAAGAAGCTGGAGCAAGTTCTTTAGATATAGATACTACTACAAAATAAAGGAGAAAAAACATGAAAAAAGTAGATAGTTTAGCTCTTTCCATATCCTTTATTTTGAATCTTTTGATACTTTTTCTAATTCCAGGAATGAGTCCAAAAGAAGTAGTTGGGAAAATAAAGGTAGGACTTGTATCTTTAGAGAATAATAAAAATACAAGTAGCTCAACCAAAAAACCACCTGCAACAAAACCACCGGAAAAACCAAAACCAGTAACACAACCAAAACCAGTAACACCGGTACAACCATCAACACCTGCAGTGGTGACCCCACCAAGACCCAATTTAAATGACATAGCGATATCTCAACCAAAAATAGATATTCTCTCTAAAAAAGGGATAAAAGTACCTAAACCAAATCTTAAAATTCCACAGCCAACACCTCAAACTCATATGGAAGAAACAGTAGAATCAGCTCACAATAATGTAAGTTCAGAATCAGCACCATCAGGATATAAATTAGGAGCTGTAGATGGAGATATCACAGCTAAATGGAATCCTAACAATAAGGATCCTGAATATCCACAAAGTGCTCAAAATAGAGGTTTAAACGGAAGAGTAAGCTTAAGACTAACAATAGATGCTGCTGGAAATATTGTTAGAGTTATTTTAGAAAAAAGAAGTGGAGTCCCTGAAATAGATTTAGCTATAGAGAGAGTTGCTAAAAGTTGGAAGATAAACTTGACAAAAGATAGAATTTCTGTAAAAGGAGATGTCATTTTGGAGTATGACTTTAAACTTACAGGAAATTAAAAAATAGGAGGCAAAATGAATTTTTTAGGATTTAGACTTGAAGAAAGTATAAAAAATGAATTAGAAAACAGTTTAGATTATGATTTAATATTTTCCGATAATATTTCAAATTTTATGGAAACTATAAAGAATAAAAAGTTCGATGCTGTTTTAATAGAAGAAAAAAATTTGCAAGAAGAAGCTTTAATAAATATTATAAAAAAAATTATGGATTATCAAAAAAGAACCATAGTAATAGTAATGGGAGAAACTTCTAATTTGAATTTAGTAGCTGGAAGTTTAAAAGCAGGAGCTTATGATTACCTTTTAAAACCAATATTACCAAAAGAAGTTATAAGAATAATTGAAAAATCAGTAAAAGATCATAGATTATTAGCTGAAAGAGTAGATAAAAATAAAAATAAAGGTGATAAATTAATAGGTCAAACTAAAGAGATAGTTGAAGTTTATAAGATGATAGGAAAAGTTGCTAAAAGCATGGTTCCAGTTTTGATAGTTGGAGAAAAAGGAACTGGAAAAACAAGTGTAGCTACTGCAATACATGAATTTAGCGAAAATAAAGAGCAGCCTTTTTCTACAGTAAACTGTTTATCTTTGGGAAATGATTTGATAGAAAGAAAACTTTTTGGTTATGAAACAGGAGCTTTTAAAGGTGCAATAGTTGCTCAAGTTGGAGATTTGAAAAAAATCAATGGTGGAACAATGCATATCGGTAATATAGAAGCGCTAAATTTAGAATTACAATCTAAAATTTTATATTTTATCCAAAATGGAGAATATTTTCCGATGGGTAGTGCTGAACCTATAAAAAGTATAGTAAGAATAGTAGCTTCTACAAATGAAAATTTAGAATCTATAATTTTAGAAGGTAAATTTATAGAAGAACTTTACTCTAAACTTCGTGTACTAGAAATTAATATCCCACCTTTAAGAGAAAGAAAAGATGATATTCCATTTATAATAGATCATTATATTAATCAATGCAACTTAGAACTAGATACTCAAGTAAAAGGGGTTAGTAAACCTGCTCTAAAAAGAATTTTAAGATATGATTGGCCTGGAAATGTAAATGAATTAAAAAATTCGATAAAAGCAGCAATTGCAATTTCAAGAAATTCATCTATTCTTTTGGAAGATTTACCAAGTAATGTACTTGGAACAGGTGGACTTAAAAATCGTTCGGATGATCAAAATATAAGTTTAAAAGACTGGATTCGTTGTGAAACAGCAGAACTTAAAAAAATAGGTAAAAGTGATTACTATGAAAATATTATTTCTAAAGTAGAAAAAGAACTTATAACTCAAGTGCTAGAAATTACGAATGGAAAAAAGGTAGAATCAGCTGAGATATTGGGAATAACAAGAAATACTTTAAGAACTAAGATGAATAACTATAATTTGGAATAAGTTAGGAGAAAAAATGCATATAACTTTATATAGAAAATACAGGCCTAATGATTTTGAAGAGATAGCTGGAGAAAAAGATATAGTGAAAACTATAAAAAGTTCATTAAAAACAGAAAGACTTGCTCATGCCTATCTTTTTACAGGACCAAGAGGAGTTGGAAAAACTACAGTGGCTAGACTTATTGCCAAAGGAGTTAACTGTTTAAACAATGGAATAACAGATGTTCCTTGTAATAGATGCTCGAACTGTTTGGGAATAAACGATGGAAGTTTTATGGATATGGTAGAGATAGATGCCGCTTCAAATAGAGGTATAGATGAAATAAGAGAGCTTAAAGATAAAATAAATTATAAGCCTGCAAAAGGAAGAAGAAAAATCTATATAATAGATGAAGTTCATATGCTGACAAAAGAAGCTTTTAATGCTTTGCTTAAAACTTTAGAAGAGCCTCCAGAGCATGCACTTTTTATTTTAGCTACAACTGAAGCAGATAAAGTTCTTCCTACAATAATATCAAGATGTCAAAGATATGATTTTAAACCCTTAAGTGAATCAGACTTGGTAACAAGATTAGAATTTATAGCAGAAAAAGAAAAAATTAAAATAGATATAGAGGGATTAAAAATTATTTATGAAGCTTCGGGTGGAAGTGCAAGAGATGCTATTTCTATTTTAGAAAGAGTATCAATAAATTATCTAGAAGAATCTATAGATAGAGAAAAAGTAGAAAAAGTTTTGGGAGTAACTCCTCAGAAAAAACTTGAAAACTTTTTAGAAATATTAAAAAATAAGAACAAAACTTTAGCAGTGGAAGAATTAGAAATATTTTGGGAAGAGTCTATAGATATTGAACTATTTTTTAAAGATCTATCTAAATTATGTAAAAATAAAATGAAATTAGATAAAGAATTTTTGACAACTGGTTTAGAGATAATAGGAACAATATATTCTGTATTGTCTAAATTTAAATTTGAAGAGGATAAAAGATTAGTTGGATATGTAATAGTAGATGAACTTTTAAATTCAAAAGTTAATACTTTAACAAAAAAAGAAGCAATAAAAGAAATATCGATTGAAGCTGAGCCTAAAACAACATCTGAAATCTCTTCAAAAATAAAAACTAAAGAAATAAGCTTAGAAGATGTAAAGAAAATTTGGGATTTGGCGATTAAAAATATAAAAAAACAAAAAATATCTTTAATGGCATTTTTAATTTCAGCATCTCCAACAAAGGTAGAAAAAAATAAAATATATATAACTTTTGGTAGTGAAAGCAGTTTTTCTTTGGAGCAAATGAAAAGAAACGAAAATTCTGAAATTTTATTAAAAACATTAGAAGAAATTTTAGGAATTAAAGTGAAAATTGAATTACAATTGCAAAATAAATTGAAAAAAAATGTTAAAAATAATGAAAATGATGATTTGGCTACTCAAATTATAAACTTTTTTGGAGGAGAGGTAATAAATGATTAAAGAGATAATGAAAGGTGTTATCTATGGATTAACAACTTTGATAATATTTATTACAGCTTTATTTTTTCCACCAGCAGGAATTTTTATCCCAGTTTTTAAAATAAATAAAGCTAAAGAGATGTCACGAATGAGTAAAATCATTGGAAATCTTGTACCCATAATTTTAATAGGTACCTTAGAAATTACATTACTGCTTATATACGCTGTATTTTTAGTTGTAGAAATAATGTATATTTATAATAAAAAAATTACTAATAAGTTAGGAACTTTTGATAAAATAGCAATAAATTCTTTTATAACAGGAATCTTGTTGCTAATAATTTCTTACATATTTATTGAAAAAAGTGGAATTACTATGCTAAAATTAGAAGAAATATATGCCAATAGATCAGGAGTAAAAATAGAGGATTTAAAAGGTGCTTTTGAGTATCTTAAAAAAAATATTTATATAATAACTTTTGCTTATATGTATATGGTAAACTATTTAGTTTTCTGGATAGAGGACAGAGATGGTTACAAAGAATGGAAAATTAGCTATTTATGGATAGCACTATATGTTATAATATTTTTTATAAACTATTTTATAAAAAAAGACAGTATTTATTTAGAAAATATTCTAAGTATTCTCAAAAATATAGTAATATTTTTTGGAATAAAAGAGCTATATATATGGTTAAATCCTAAAATTAAAAGTAGCTTTTTAGCAAAGGTATTAGTAGTACTGGCTTTTTCTATTTCACCTATGATAATTTTTGTTTTTGGTGGAATAAAAATTTTTGAAACAAAAAAATAAAAAAATGAATTGAAGGAGAAAAAATGTCAAAATTACAAGTAATATTAACAGTAGATGTTGCAGGTCAAGGAAGAAAAGGGGAAATAGTAAATGTTTCTGAGGGGTATGCAAGAAACTTTATTCTGAAAGGTAACAAAGGGATAATAGCAACTCCAGAAGAGTTGAAAAAAATAGAGAACCAAAAGAAAAAAGCTGAAAAACGTGCAGAAGAAGAAAAAGAAAAATCTGTAGAAACTAAAAAACTTTTAGAAAGTAAAAAAATAGTTATAGGTGTAAAAGTTGGAGAAAATGGAAAAATGTTTGGAGCAATAACAAATAAAGAACTTTCTTCTGAAATTAAAAATGTTTTTGGAGTAGAGATAGACAGAAAAAAAATTGAATGTAATATAAAATCTTTAGGTGAGAGTATAGCAGTTGTAAAACTTCACACAGAAGTAAAAGCAGAAGTAAAAGTAGTAACTGAAAGTAAGTAAGAGGAGAAAAAATGTCAGAATTGGACAAGTTAAGAAAAGTTCCAAGCAGCATAGAATCAGAAAAAGCAGTTTTAGGTGGAATTTTTTTAAAACCTGATTCTTTTGGGGATGTGGTTGAAAAACTTAGACCAGATTATTTTTATAGAAATGCTCACAAAGCTATTTATGAAACTATGATTGAACTTTATGGAAAAGGGGAAACAATAGACCCTATTTTAGTCATGGAAAAACTGAAAAAAAATAATAAATTTGACGAAGTTGGAGGAGAAAAAATTCTTTTTGAAATAATAGAAGAAACTTCTACAGCAGCCAATCTTATGAATTATGCTGAAATAATAAAAGAAAAAGCAATTTTAAGAAAATTAGGAGATGTTGGAACTAAAATTGTTGAAATGGCTTATGAAGGCTATGAGGATGTAGATTCAATATTAGATAAAGCTGAAGGATTGATTTTTAAAATATCTGAAACAAAATCTTCTAAAGATATTATAAATATAAAAGATGTAATGGAAAAAGAATTTGAAAGACTTCAATTAGTTTTTGATAATAAAGGAATATCTACTGGAATTTCTTCTGGATTCAAAAATTATGATTTAATGACTAGCGGATTTCATTCTTCTGATTTGATTATATTGGCTGCTCGTCCTGCTATGGGAAAGACAGCCTTTGCACTAAATTTAGCTTTGAATGCAGCTATGGAATCAAAAAAATCTGTACTTGTTTTTAGTTTGGAGATGGGAACATCTCAGCTATTACAAAGACTTTTATCAGTAGAATCAGGGGTTCCACTTCAGAAAATTCGTAGTGGATTTTTGAATGATGAGGAATGGGGACGTTTAGGATTAGCTTCTGGAAAATTAGCTGGTTCAAATATAAATATAGCAGATACTCCCAGTGTAAATGTACTAGAAATAAGAGCTATAGCTAGAAGACTAAAAGCAGCCAACAAATTAGATATGATAGTAATCGATTATCTTCAGTTAATAAGTGGAGCTGGAAGATCAGATAATCGTCAACAAGAGATTTCAGAAATTTCAAGATCATTAAAGGGAATAGCCCGTGAATTAGATATTCCAGTAATAGCTCTTTCGCAGCTTTCACGTGCTCCAGAGCAAAGAGCAGACAGAAGACCTATGCTTTCAGATCTTCGTGAATCTGGAGCTATAGAACAAGATGCTGATATAGTTCTTTTTCTTTATAGAGATGATTACTATAATGAAGAAAGTGAATTTAAAGGAATCACAGAGGTAATTATAGGTAAACAAAGAAATGGTCCGGTAGGAACAGTTAAATTAATATTTAGACATGAACTGACAAAATTCTATGACTATACGGATAAGGCATAATTATTACTAAAAACTTCAAAAAAAATAGCTTAAATGCATAATTTTTTAGAAGTTTTTTGAGTATATAGTATTTTAAGAGAGGAAAAAAGATGAAAAAAATAGAATTAACATCTCCAGCTGGAAATATCGAAAAACTTAAAGTTGCCATAGAATGTGGAGCAGATACAGTTTTTCTAGGTGGTAGAATTTTAAATTTAAAAGCTGGAACAGAAAATTTTTCAGATAAAGATTTAAAACAAGCTGTAGATTATGTCCACAGTATGAATAAAAAAATTAACGTAACACTTAATGCCGTTCCTCACAATCAAGATTTAGTGGAACTTCCAGAGTATATAAAATATTTAGAAAAAATAGGAGTGGATGGGGTGATTCTTTCAGATATGGGAGTTTTTCAATGTGTGAAAGAATTTTCTAATTTACCTATTACAGTAAATACACATAGTAGTAATACAAATTGGTATGCTGTAAAAATGTGGAAAGATTTGGGTGCAGATAAAGTAGTTTTGGATAGAGATATAACTTTGGCTGGAATAGCTGAAACTCGTGCTAAAGTTCCCAATATAAAACTTGAAGTTTCGGTTCATGGGCCTATAAATATGGCTATCTCAGGTAGACCCTTATTGAGTAATTATATGACAGCTAAGGGATTGGATAAAGACTATACTAGACAAGATATTTGTGTGATTGAAGAAACAAGACCTGGTGAAACTATGCCTATTTATCAAGATACTTATGGAACATATATTTTTAGTTCTAGAGACCTTTGTACTTTAGAGCTTATTGAATCAATTCTTTCATTGGGAATAGACTCTATAAAAATAGATGGTGGAATGAAATCTGTAGAGTATTTAAGAACAGTAGTTTCAGTTTACAAAGAAGTTTTAGAAAACTATGCTACAGGTAACTTTGTATATAATGAAGAGTGGATGGAAAGATTAAAAACTACAACAAACTCTCCATTTATAACTTGGTTTTTAAATTAAGAGAGGAAAAAAATGAAAAGAGTAGAACTTCTTGCACCAGCAGGAAATATGGAAAAATTAGAAATGGCTTTTCACTATGGAGCAGATGCAGTGTTTTTAGGTGGAAATATGTTTAATCTTCGTGCTGGAAGCCATAATTTCAATAATGAACAGTTAATAGAAGCAGTAAAATATGGACACAATTTAAGCAAAAAAGTTTATGTAGCACTGAATGTAATTCCTCATAATGAAGAATTTAAAATGCTACCCGAGTATGTAAAATTTTTAGAAGAAATAGGGGTAGATGGAGTAATAGTTGCTGATCTTGGTGTTTTCCAAGTGGTGAGAGAAAATAGTAAATTAAGAATAAGTATAAGTACTCAAGCTAGTAACACTAACTGGCGTTCAGTAAAAATGTGGCAAGATATGGGAGCTACAAGAATAGTTTTAGCTAGAGAAGTTTCTTTAGAAAATATAGCTGAGATAAAAAGGAATGTTCCAGGTATGGAAATAGAGGTTTTTATTCATGGTGCTATGTGTATGGCAGTTTCAGGAAGATGTTTGCTCAGTAATCATATGACTTCTCGTGATGCTAATCGTGGTGATTGTGCTCAATCTTGCAGATGGAATTACTCTGTAAATGTGGGAGATGAAAATTCTGAAAAAAGCTCTTTTATTTTTAACTCAAAAGATTTATGCACAATAAATATAATAGATAAACTTTTAGAAATAGGCGTAGATTCTTTAAAAATAGAAGGACGTATGAAGGGGATTTACTATGTGTCAAATGTTGTAAAAGTATATAGAGATGCAGTAGATAGTTATTACAGAGGGGATTATAAATTGAATCCTCAATGGATAGCAGAGTTAGAGTCTACTTCTAACAGATCTTATTCTACAGGATTTTTAGAAAATGTACCAGGCCCTGAAGGAATGAATTACTCAGATCGTAACTCTTATAGCCAAACACATCAGTTAGTGGCTAAAGTTATAGAGAAACTTTCAGAGAATAATTACATTTTAGAAGTAAGAAATAGAATAGTGAAAGGGGATAAACTACAGGTTATAAATCCTACTTTTGGAATTAAAGAAATAACTCTTCCAGAGATCATCTTAATTGTTAAAGGAAAAGAAGAAGTTTCAGAATTTGCTAATCCTAATAGCATAGTTAGAGTAAAACTTGATGAAAATCTAGATAGATTAGATATGATAAGAAAAGTGTTTTAAAAAATTAAAGAATATTAGGAGGGATTTATGTATTTTTGTACAAATGTAACTGATACAGTTTCGTGGATTGGTGTAAATGATAGAAAAACAGAGAGATTTGAAAATTATATTCCTTTACCAGAGGGGATTACTTATAACTCTTATTTTATAAATGATGAAAAAACTTGTGTTGTGGATACAGTTGAAATGTCTTCAGAAAGTAGTTTTTTCGATAAGATAGAAGGTAATTTAAAAGGAAGAAAACTAGATTATCTTATAGTGAATCACATGGAGCCTGATCATTCTGGTGCTTTGTCAGATTTGATGAGATTTTATCCAGAAACGAAAATAGTTGGAAATATAAAAACTTTAGATATGATAAAAGCTTTTATTCATAAATTTGATGAAACTAGATTTTATCTTATTAAAGAAGGAGATGTACTTGATTTAGGATATCATAAACTTACATTTGCTATGATTCCTATGGTTCACTGGCCAGAATCGATGGTAACTTACGATCTTACAGAAAAAATTGTTTTTTCAAATGATGCTTTTGGAAGTTTTAAAGCTATAGATGGAGGAGTTTTTGATGATGAAGTCGATTTTAACATTTATGAAGATGAGATGAGACGTTACTATGCCAATATAGTTGGAAAATTTGGAGTTCAAGTTGTTAATGCCATAAAAAAATTGAGTACATTAGAAATAAAATATATCTGTCCTTCTCATGGTATTGTTTGGAGAAAAGAGATATCTAAAGTTATTGAGCATTTTGATAATTGGGGTAAATTTATTCCTGATGAAGTTGGAGTAGTTATTGCTTACGGAAGTATGTATGGAAATACAGCTAAAATGGCTGAAGCTTTGGCTCGTGAGCTTTTAAGTTTTGGTATAAACAATATTAAAGTTTATGATGTTTCTAAAACTGATTCATCTTTTATAATTTCAGATGTTTGGAAATATAAAGGTTTAATGCTAGGTTCTTGCTCACACAATAACGCACTGTATCCAAAAATGGAGCCAATCGTTTCTAAACTTCAAAATTATGGTTTGAAAAATAGATTTTTAGGAATTTTTGGAAATAAACTTTGGAGTGGCGGCGGAGTTCGTGGAATACAAACTTTTGGAGATGCTCTTTCAGGTATTGAAATAGTAGGAGAAGCTGTCGAAGCTACAGGAAATCCAACAGAATCTGATTATATAAAATTAAGAGAATTGGCAAAAGCTATGGCTTCTAAAATTCTTTGTAAAGAGATTTGTGAGTAGCAATGAAGGTAAAAACTAGAGAGAAACAAATAAATTTTGAAGCTAAAATAACTTTAGGCTTATATTTCATATATTTTGCTTGGTGGTATTATTTTGCTTATAGTACTGGAGAAGATCCTAGTCAATATATTTTTATTTTAGGACTTCCTTACTGGTTTTTTATGTCTTGTATTGTAGGATTTGTCTTGATAAATCTTTTAGTTTTTTTAGCAGTTAAATTTTTATTTAAAGATATAGATTTAGACTAAAGGGAGGAAAATGAGATGATAATAATCCCTTTAGTGGCTTATTTAATGCTTATGCTTTTTATTGCTTATAAAGTTAATAAAATTAAAAATAATAATGATACTAATTTTATGGAAGAATACTTTATAGGTAGTCGTAGCATGGGTGGAATTGTTTTAGCTATGACAATAATAGCAACTTATATAGGAGCTAGTTCTTTTATAGGGGGCCCTGGAGTTGCATATAAACTAGGTTTAGGATGGGTTCTTTTAGCTTGTATCCAAACGCCCACAGCTTTTTTAACTTTGGGTATATTAGGAAAAAAAATGGCAATTGTAGGAAGAAAAATTAATGCAGTAACTATTTCTGATTTTTTAAGAGCTCGTTATAACAATGATTTAGTAGTTATTTTTGGATCTTTAGCCATGGTTTTCTTTTTTATTGGGGCAGTAGTGGTTCAATTTGTAGGAGGAGCTCGTCTTTTTGAAAGTGTAACAGGTTTTCCTTATCAATGGGGGCTCGTAATGTTTGCTGTAGTTGTTATCCTTTATACCACTTTTGGTGGTTTCCGTGCAGTGGTTTTAACTGATGCTATTCAAGGTTTTGTAATGCTTATAGCCACTGTTATTCTTTTTGTAGTTTTGTTACAAAAAGGTGGTGGAATGCAAAATATAATGGAAACAGTTATGAAAATTGATCCTAATTTACTTACTCCAACTAGTGGTGGAGCTATTTCAAAACCTTTTATACTTTCTTTTTGGATGTTAGTTGGAATAGCAGTTTTGGGCCTTCCTCCTACAGCTGTGAGATGTATGGGATTTCGGGATAGCAAATCAATGCATCATGCCATGATATTTGGAACTTCTGTGGTAGGAATTATAATGATAGGTATGCATCTAATAGGAGTTATGGGAATAGCTATAGAACCCGGAATAGAGATAGGAGATAAAGCAGTTCCAATTTTAGCCTTAAATCATCTTCCTAAAGTTTTAGCAGGTGTTTTTATAGCTGGACCAATGGCAGCAATTATGTCGACTATAGATTCTCTTATGATTTTATCTTCTGGAACTATTATAAAAGATTTATATATTAGATATATTTTGAAAGATGAAAAAAAAGTAGATGAAAAAAAAATAAAAATGATAGCTCAAGGAACGTCTCTTGTATTTGGATTGATAGCTTTTTGTTTGGCACTTAACCCGCCAGACCTTTTAGTAATAATGAATCTTATGTTTTTAGCAGGGCAAGAAGCTATATTTTTCTGTCCAATAATTTTTGGTCTTTACTGGAAAAAAGCTAATGCCACAGGAGCTTTAGCTGCTATGATGGTAGGTCTAGGTTCTTATGTGTATATGTTTTTTATGAAAACTAACTTAGGGGGAGTTCATCAGATAGTTCCAGTTATTTCATTAGCTGTTATAGCTTTTGTAATAGGTTCGCTTCTAGGGAAACCGACTGATGAGAAAACCTTAAAAATATTTTTTGAAGATTAATATTTATATATAAAATTATAATCTCTTGAAATAAATTTAAAGTTATGATATTATTTATGTGAGTTGCATCCTTAGCTCAGTTGGATAGAGCATCTGACTTCGGATCAGAGGGTCGAGGGTTCGAATCCTTTAGGGTGCGCCACTTGAATAATTCAAAAAAATGAAAAAATATTTGAGAGTTTGTGAAAGCAGACTCTTTTTTCTTTATTAACAATTTTCTATATGATATAATAAAATAAAAATTAACGATAAGGAGAAAAAAATGAATCCAATTTTTTTACAAATAGGACCGATTAAAATTTATTATTATGGATTGATGTATGCAATATCATTTTTTTTAGGATCAGAGATAGCAAAAAAAATTGCTAAAACTAAAGGAATTAAAGAAGAAGTTATAGATAATTATGCTATTGTAGCAATGATTTCAGGACTTTTAGGAGGAAGGCTTTATTATGTGCTGTTTAATTTTGATTACTACTCAAACAATCTATCTGAAGTTTTAGCAGTTTGGAAGGGTGGGATGGCAATTCATGGAGGAATAATAGGAGGAATAATAGGGACTCTTATCTATGGAAAAATAAAGCGAATAAATCCATTTTTACTCAGTGATATAGGGGTAGCTCCTCTTTTTTTAGGACAAACCTTGGGAAGAATAGGAAACCTTATGAATGGAGAAATACATGGAGTGCCAACCTTTACTCCTTGGAATGTGATTTTCACTTGGAAACCTAAATTTTCAATGTGGTATGAACAGTATATGAGTCTTACAATAGAAGCTCAAACTAAATTTAAAGATTTAGTACCTTGGGGATTAACTTTTCCAAATAGTTCACCAGCAGGAAGTGAGTTTCCAAACACAGCTCTTCACCCAGCTATGTTGTATGAAAGCATAATGAATTTTTTAGGTTTTTTAATTATACTTTTTTTACTGAGAAAAAAAATATGGGCTTCCGGTACAGTTTGTTGTATTTATATAATATTGTACAGTTTAATCAGAATTTTTGTAAGTTTTTTCAGAGCGGAAGATTTAATGACTTTTGGTTTTCGTGCCCCTCATTTTACAAGTTTTGTGATGATAATAATATCACTAATTGTAATTTTTATTATAAATAAAAAAAGTGTTAAATCTTGAATTGGATAAATAAAAAAAACCCACTGAACAATAATTACTCAGTGGGTTTTTTTTATTTTATAAATTATTTTACAGGAACAAACCCTTCTTCTGTAACTATTTTTTGTCCTTCAGCAGAAACTGCGAAATCTACTAAATTTTTAACAGTTCCAGTTCTAGCTTTGTTAACATACCAGAAAATTTCTCTAGCTATTGGATATTTTTTAGAAAGAACATTTTCAGCACTAGCCGGAACCCCATCAATATTGAAAGATTTAGTTGTGTTGTCTACATATCCCATTCCTAAGTAACCAACAGCAAATTTATTTTTAGCAACCTCTTGTTTTATAGCTTCGTTAGAAGGCATATAAAGTGTAGTTGTAGCATACTCTTCTGGACCTTTAGAATTTCCTTTTCTTACAACGTGCTCTTTAAAAAACTCATGTGTTCCCGAAGAAGAATCTCTAGATAAAATAACTATAGCACCTTCTGGTCCTCCAACTTCTTTCCAGTTCTTGATTTCTCCTCTAAAAATTTTACCTAGCTGATCTGAAGTTAAGTTAGATACATTATTAGATTTGTTTCCTACTATTGTGATTCCATCATATCCAACAACAATTTCCTCCACAGTTATTCCTTTTTTAGCTATGTTGTCTATTTCTGATTGTTTGATATTTCTTGAAGCCATTGCAATATCAGTTGTTCCGTTTTGTAAAGCAGATATTCCTACACCTGAACCCCCACCAGTTACAGCAACCCTTGCATCTTTGTTTTTAGCCATAAACTCCTCAGCAATATACTGTGATGCATTTAAAAGTGTATCAGAACCTTTAACCTGAACTATTTTGTTAGCTAAAGCTTTTTGTCCCCCTAACAAACCTGCAATAACCATTAAACCGAATAAAAACCCTTTTTTCATATTACCCTCCTAATATTTTAATTTCATTATAAACTTTTATATTGTGTTTCAACACTAATAAAATAAGTTTATCAGTATTGTGTTAACATCATATAAATCTAATGTAAATTTTGTGTAAAATATTTTTACATCAATTTTACATTAGATTTATACTTTCTTTACATTGAAAAGGTATAATTTTTACATAAGAAAAAACTAAAAAAAAAAATAATTATATATCAGGAGGGAAGTATGTCTTTTCGTAAATTAACAGACAGATTTATGAAATATTTTAATAATTTAATAGGTATTTCAAATATTGTAACAGTATTTTTAATTTTCTCATTTATATTTTTAAATGGAATACAATTTTTTAAAGTTTATCCTATAAAGGATTTTTTAACTGGAACCGAGTGGATATCGTTATCAGGAAAGTACGGACTTTTACCTTTATTAGTAGGTTCTCTTTGGACAACTTTTATAGCTCTTTTAGCTGCAGTACCACTCTCAGTAGGAACTGCAATTTATATAGCTGAATATGCTTCACCTAAATTTAAAAACACTTTAAAAACAATTATTGAAACTATGTCAGCACTACCTTCAGTAGCTTTGGGTTACATTGGTCTTTATGCATTATCAGGACCAATTCAAAACATGTTTAATTTACCAACTGGACTTACAGCTTTAACAGGTGGTCTTATGCTGGCATTTATGGCAATACCAACTATAGTAAGTATTACAGATGATGCGATAAGAGCGCTGGACAATTCTTACAAGGAAGCTTCTTTAGCACTGGGAGCTAATAAATTGGAAACTATATTTAAAATACTTTTACCTGCTGCATTCCCTGGAATATTTGCAGGAATTATGTTGGGATTTGGAAGAATAATTGGTGAAACACTTACAGTATTAATGGTTACTGGAAATGCACCAATTCTTGCAAATACTCCATTGTCATCAGTTAGAACTCTTACAGCAACTATAGCTTCTGAAATGGGTGAAGTTGTTCAAGGAGAAACTCATTATTTCGCATTATTTGCTATAGGTTTAGTTCTATTCTTTATAAGTTTTGTAACGAATACCCTAGGTGATTACTTTATACATAAATCTCGTAAAATTATGGGGAAATAAATTTGTTTTGGAGGGAAAATGAATCTTTTAAAAGGAAGAAATCAAAAAATTATAGAATTTTTAATAAAAATGGTTGCAATATTTGCGATGGTACCTGTTATTGCTATTTTAGGATATATTTTTTATAAAGGAGTTCCAGCTATAACTTGGGACTTTTTAACAGAGATGCCTAGAAAAGGTATGCGTGCAGGTGGAATTTTTCCTGCTATTGTAGGAACTTTGTATCTTACTTTAGGAACTATTTTAGTTGCTGTTCCTTTTGGAGTTTTTACAGGAGTATATTTAGTAGAATATGCCAAAGATAATTTGCTTACTAGAATAATTAATCTGACAATAGTTAATCTGGCTGGAATTCCTAGTATAATCTACGGACTTTTTGGAATGGCATTTTTCGTACTTTACTTGGGATTTGGAGTTTCAGTTTTATCGGGTTCTTTGACTTTAGGAATTATGTGTTTACCTGTTATAATAACAGCCACAAGAGAATCTCTTTTAGCTGTTCCTAATACCTTAAGAGAGGGTTCTTTAGCATTAGGAGCTACAAAATGGGAAACTATTTGGAACGTTGTACTTCCTTCAGGACTTCCCGGAATAATAACAGGAATCATTTTAAGTATATCAAGAGCGGCAGGAGAAACAGCCCCAATTATGTTTACAGCAGTAGCTTTTTATTTACCTTTTTTACCAGAAGGAATAAAAGATCAAGTAATGGCACTACCTTACCATTTGTATGTAATTTCTACTCAAGTTCCAAATATGCCAAAAAGTAATATGGAAGGAACACTGTTTGTTTTAGTAGCTATTACTGTAGGATTTAATTTGTTAGGATCTTTTATCCGTAGTAAATTTTTAAAGAAATCATAAATTCAAAATAGAAAAAATTTAGGAGGGAAAATGTTAAAAAAAAATATATCTCAAGAAACAAGAATAAAAGTAAAGAATTTCAATTTCTTTTATGGGGATTTTAAAGCCTTAAAAGATATAAATATGGATATAAAAAAAAATACAGTAACAGCTCTTATCGGGCCATCAGGATGTGGAAAATCAACATTTTTGAGATCTATAAATCGTATGAATGATTTGATAGACACTTCAATATATGAGGGTGAAATCTCTTTAGATGGTGAAAATATTTTCCAAAAAAATTATGATATTATCTCTTTGAGAACAAAAGTTGGAATGGTTTTTCAAAAACCTAATCCATTTCCGAAAACAATTTATGAGAATTTAACATATGCTCCAAAGTTGCACGGAGTGAAAAGCAAAGAAAAATTAGACGAAATAGTTGAGTCCTCATTAAAATCAGTTGCTCTTTGGGATGAAGTTAAAGACAAACTTCATAAATCAGCTCTTGGACTTTCAGGAGGACAGCAACAAAGACTTTGTATAGCTCGTGCTATATCAGTAAATCCTGAAATATTGCTTATGGATGAGCCTACATCAGCATTAGATCCTATATCAACTGCAAAAATAGAGGAACTTATTCGTGATTTACAAAAAAAATACACTATTATAATAGTTACACACAATATGCAACAAGCTACAAGAATCTCAGATTATACAGGGTTTTTCTATCAAGGAGAATTGATTGAATTTGATAAAACAGAACTTATGTTTACAACACCTAAAAATAAAAAAACAGAGGATTACATAACAGGGAAATTTGGATAAAAAAATAAAAAAGGAGTGGGATATATGAAAAATTTAGTTGAGAGCTTATTAGTTATAGATGAGCAATATTTAGAAATGCTAAAAAATATAGAGAGACTTTTGGATATAAATATCGAAACTTTAAAAAATGGAAGTTTGAATTTAACTCTTTATGGAGAAAGTAGATCAATAGAGGATAGAATAAATAGATTAGACTTAGAAATTAGAGAAGATTCTATAATAGCTTTAGCTCGTTTTCAACCTGCAGCGTCTGATTTAAGAAAATTGATAATGATGACAGATAGTGCAAGACTTTTAGAAAGAATGGGAGATTTATTAAAAGCTAATCTAAAATTAGTAAAAGAATTGAATGAAAAATCTCCTAATTTAAGTATTGCTTTAAAAAACGAAGTACTGCCATTGGCACAAAAAATAAAAGTTACTCTTTCTAGTTATGTTAAAGCTTTAATAGAGAAAAATGAAAATCTTCTTTATTCAGTAATAGCTTTGGACGAAGAGATTGATGAACAGGTAAAAGCTAATTCTTCTAATTATATTAATTATATGCATGAAAATTCTGAAAATATAAAAGGTGGAACTCTTCTTTTACTTTTAGATAGAAAATATGAAAGATTTTCAGATCATATAGTTCATTTGGCTAAAGATTTAATTTATGTAATAAACGGAAATAACTTGAGAAAAATTCAATTGCTCAAAAATAAATAAAGTATAGAAAAAACCTTCTTTAGATAATCCTAAGGAAGGTTTTTTTAAAAATTGTGTTATAATAATAAAGAAAATAGAAGAATTAGGGGGATATTGTGAAAGTATTAATAGTAGAAGATGATTTAGAGATACAAAATCTTATTGAATATTTTTTTCTAAAAGAAGGATATGAAACAGATAAATCCATGGATGGAATGGAAGCTTTAAAGAAAATACAAAATACAAAATATAGTTTAATTATTTTAGATTTGATGCTTCCAAGTATCGATGGAAAAATAATAACAAAACTTGTAAAAGATATGCCAGAGATATATGGCACTCCTAAAATAATAATGGTAACAGCTAAAACAGAAATAGAAGATGTACTGGATGGATTAGAGCTAGGAGCAGATGATTATTTAAAAAAGCCTTTTGATCCACGAGAACTTGTAATGAGAGGAAAAAAACTTTTGAATCTTCCTTTATTGGATTCTAGTGAGAACAAAAAAGATGAAAAAAAATATAGTTTTATGAATTTAACAATAGATGAACAAAAATTTTTAGTAAAAAAAGATGGAAAAGAGATAGAGTTTTCAAAAAAAGAGTTTGATCTTTTGCTAATGTTAGTTATAAATAAAGGGATTGTTATAAATAGAGAAAAAATATTAGATGAGGTATGGTCTACTAATTATTCTATAGGAGATAGAACAGTAGATGTTTACATAGGAAAAATTAGAGAAAAATTAGAAGAACTGGGTAAATATATAAAAACAGTGAAAGGAGTTGGTTACAAATTAGAAGAAAAGAAAGAATTGCCTTAATTATAATTATTATTTTACAACTATGTTTTATAATGGTAAATACAAATTATGCAAGTGAAAAATTAATAGTGAGAACAAAAGAAACTTTAGAAAATAATGCTAAAATATTGGGTGAAATTTTAAAGATAAAAGATGTGACAAATTATCATGAGTTTTTAAATCCTTTGAATGTAAGATATACAATTTTAAATACAGATGGAGAAGTAATTTATGATTCAAAAAATTATTTAAATGAAAAAAATATGGAAAATCATTTATATCGTCCTGAGATAGAGGAACTTAATACTTCAGAAACAGGTTTTAATTTGAGAAATAGTAAGACTTTAGGTGGAAAAATGGCTTATTATGCAATCAAAATAAATGATTTCCAAGGAAAAAAATTGTTGATAAGAACCTCTCAGTCCTACAGTTCACAGCAAAAAGAGATATATATATTGCTTTTTTTACAAGTTATGTTTTTTTTAATTTTAAATGGAATTATAATGGTTAATTATATAAATTATTTAAAAAGAAGTACAATAAAACGAATTGAGAAAATGAGAATTTTTTTAGAAAGTGGAATAGAATTAAAAGGAAGTTATTTGACAGAAGATGTTTGGTTACAAAAGTTTTGGTATGTTATGAGAGAGTGGCAAGTGAGAAATTTAGACAATATAGCAAGGTTAAATCAAGATAAAAATCTTTTGAATCGTCTTATAAACTCTTTAGACGAAGGAATAATTCTTTTTAATAAAGATTTGGAAGTGGTAACAAAAAATTCTGCAATGAAATTTCTCTTTGAAAAAAGAGGGAAAAAATATATGGAAGTAATAAAATATATAGAAATAATAGAGCTTTTAAAGTATAGTTATGAAAATAAAACTGATATAGAAAAAGAGATATATATTTCGAATTTAGAAAAATATTTTTATGTGGTAATAAAACATTTGTCAGATAGTTCACAATATATAGTAACTATAAAAAAAGTTTCAATTGAAAAAGAGATGATTAATAAACAGAAAAAATTTATAAGTGACGTAGGGCACGAATTAAAAACTCCTTTGACAAATATAAAAGGATATTTAATAGCTTTGGAAGATGCACCTAAAGCTATGGAAAAAAACTTTTTAAACATAATAAAGAATAATGTAAATAAGATGGAAAACATAGTAAAAGATTTTTTAATTGTTTCTAAATTGGAATCTAAATTAAAAATAGAAAAAAAGAGTATTTCTATTCGGAATTTAAAAATAGAGATAGAATCTAGTTTGAACTCGATTATTTCTAAAAAAAATGGTAAAATAGAATATGAAGTAAAAGATGAAGTAGAAGAGATTTGTTCAGATGGGGATAAAGTAGTTATGATTTTAAAAAATTTAATTGAAAATGGTTTTATATATAATCAAAATGAACTTCCTAGTGTGAAAATAAATATAGGACAAAATAAAAAATCGTACATTTTTAAAGTTAGAGATAATGGAATAGGAATTTCAACAGAAAAAATAATTAATATATTTGACAGGTTTTATAGAGTGGATGAAGCCAGAACAAGCAATATAGCTGGTACAGGATTAGGGCTTTCTATAGTTAAAGAAAGTGTAAAACATTTAGGTGGAGAAATAAAAGTAAATTCAAAATTGGGAGAGTTTACAGAATTTGAGTTCACAATAAAAAAAATGGTATAAAATTAATAAATGAGCTAACATTTAAAGATTAAAAATGTTAAATTTTTTAAAAAGAAGAGAGGAGGATTTAAAAAGTGAGTATAATAAATGATGAACGAATAAAAGAATTATTAAAAACACTAAAAAAAAATGAAGTCAGGGAAACTTTAATTGAAAATATTCCATTTGCTGTTTGGTATAAAGATTCAGAAGGTAAAATATTGGGTACTAATAAAAAATTTTATGAAATATTTGAAGTTGAAAATACGACTGTAATTGGAAAGTGTATGAGTGAAGTTCTTTCGAAAGAGTCGAATGGAGATTATAAAAAAGAAGACGAAGTACTTTTAGAGAAAAAAAAATCATTTTCTTTTGAAAGAAAAATCAAAAAAAATAATATTGAAAATATTTTAAGAGTATATAAAACACCAGTGCTGAATAACAAAAATGAAATTATAGGAATTGTAGGGATGGTTAGAGATATAACTGAAACTACAGAACTTAAAAAAGAAATAGAAAGATTGGCTTATACAGATTTTTTAACTGGAGTAGGTAATAGAAGAGCACTTTTAAAAAGTTTTGAAGAATTACAAAAAGAAAAAGAAGAAATATGTATACTAGTTTTAGATTTAGATAACTTTAAAAGAATAAATGATAACTACGGTCACAATACAGGGGACAAAGTAATACTAGAAACAGTTGAAAAACTGAAAAAAAACTGTAAAAAAGCCAAAATTTTTAGAATAGGTGGCGATGAATTTGTAATTCTTTGGAAAAAAAATGATTCTAGAAAAAATCTTGAAGAAATGGCAAAAAAAATTCTATCAAATATAAGAGATATTGCTAATTCTACTGAGAAATATTTTAATTTGTCAGGAAGTATAGGGGGATATTCTAACTATGGATTCAACCAAAATTTAGATATTTTTCTTTTAAACGCAGATTTCGCACTTTACAAAGCTAAAGAAAAAGGTAAAAATAATTACATAGCCTATACAGAAAGTTTAGAACGAGAAAAAAATATTTTATTAAATTTAGAAGAAGATGTAATAAAAGCTATAAAATTAGAAAAAATAAATTTTCACTATCAGCCACAATATTTAGAAAATGGTGAAATTTATGGATTTGAAGCTCTTTTTAGGTGGAATTCTGAAAAATACTCTAAAATATCTGTAGTAGAAATGATAAAAATATTAGAAGAGCGAAATATTATAGGCATAGTTGGAGACTATCTTATGAAAAAAGCATTTATTTTTATAAAAAAAATAAATGAAGAGTACAAAAAAGAATATGTTGTTTCTATAAATATTTCACCAAAACAATTAATGGAAAGTAATTTTATAGAAAAAGTTAAGAGTTGTATTGAAGAAATAGGTGTGAATCCTGAAAAAATAGCTTTTGAAATAACTGAAACTACTCTTATGAAAGAAATAGAAAAAAATACAATTAAATTGAATGAGTTAAAAGATATAGGAATAAATATTTATTTAGATGATTTCGGCATAGGATATTCATCTTTTAATTATTTGGTGAGTCTTCCTGTAAGTAAAGTAAAAATAGATAGAAGTTTTGTGGAAAAAATGAACTCTAGTGAACAGTATAAAAAAATAGTAAAACTGATAATTGATTCTTCACACTCTTTAAATTTAACAGTAGTGGCTGAAGGTATCGAAACTTTAGAAGAGTTAGAGATGCTAAAAATTGAGAAAACAGATTTTTATCAAGGACACTATTTTTCTAAACCTTTAAATGAAGAAAAAATAAAAGAACTTTTGAATAAGGAAAGATAAAGTCTTGAAAATTTTATAAGGAGATAAAATGTGATAAAAGAAAAAGAACTTTATTCAGCAGACTCAATAAAAGAATTTGAAATCTCAAAAAATTTAGAAAATAAAAATTTTAAAATAGATTTTAGTAAAGCAGAAAAATTTAGCATTGAAGATCTAAAATTGGTAGAAGATTTTATAAACGAGATGATTAAACAAGAAAAAGAAATGTGCAAATTTTTGAATGAAAATAGTTTTTCTAAAACTTTGAAATTATGTGATTCTATAGAAATGGAAATAATAAAATAAAATAAAAAATAAAAAGTAAAATTTTTCATATTTTCAAAGTTTAGTTATTGTAGTATTCTTAATTATATGCGTATAGTTACGATAAGCAATAATTACACTAACTCGGGGGTTTAATATGGAATTTAATACAAATGAATTTGAAAAATTAGTATACATAGAAGAAAAATTAAATTATACAAATAAATGTTTTCATCTTTGTACAAAGGGAAAAGCAGGATTAGAAGCAGTTACTTATTTAAAAGAACAGTTAGAAGACTTTAAAGATGAAAATCTTAAAAAAGAGCTAATATTTTTTTATAGATTAAACTTTTTAAGTTTTTTTAAATAATAAATTGTGAGAGAGGCCAAAAACCTCTCTTTTGTTTTAATAAAATTAAAAAGGAGAAAAAATATGAAAGCAGCATTTTTTGATATAGATGGAACAATATATAGAAACTCTTTACTTATAGAACATTTTAAAAAACTTATAAAATATGAGCTTTTAGATATAGGAGAGTATGAAAGTAAAGTCAAAGATACTTTTAAAAAATGGGATGAAAGAGTTGGAGATTATGACAACTATCTTCAAGGTCTTACTCAAACTTACGTAAAAGCCGTAAAAGGACTGTCATTAAAATATAATGAGTTTATCTCTGACCAAGTTATGGAACTTGAAGGAAATAGAGTTTATAAATATACAAGAGATATGATTAGCTGGCATAAAGAGCAAAGTCATGTAGTAATATTTATTTCAGGGAGTCCTGATTTTTTAGTTTCAAGAATGGCTAAAAAATGGGGTGCAGATGATTATTGTGGGTCTATATACCATGTAGAAGACGAAATGCTATCTGGTGAAATTTCACCTATGTGGGATTCTGCCAATAAATTAAAAGCAATAGAAAAATTTTGTGAAAAATATAAAATAAAATTAGAAGAGAGTTATGCTTATGGAGATACCAATGGAGATTTTAGCATGTTGAACATGGTAGGGCATCCAAGAGCTATAAATCCATCTAAAGAGCTTTTGGAAAAAATAAAAGAAACACCTAGTTTGAAAGAAAAAGCTGAAATATATATTGAGAGAAAAGATATAATTTATAAAGTTCATGCAGATGTAGAAATAATCTAAGTTGGAGATGATACTATGATAAATAGTGTGAAAAAATTTTATAAAAAAGCTATCTTGGGTATAGGACTGAAATCTTTAGAATCCATAGGAGAACTTATATTACCTCTTATAATGGCTAAAATAATAGATGTGGGGATTTTAAACAGAGATGTAGATTACGTTATAAAATACTCAAGTTACATGCTTATTATAGCCACAATGGGTTATGTGAGTGCTATAGCTTGCAATTATTTCACAGTAGATGCTGCTCAAAATTTTGGTGAAGATTTAAGAAATAGACTTTTCACAAAAGTTCAATATTTTACTATGGATCAGTTAAACAGATTTACACAAACTTCACTTATAACGAGAGTAACAGGAGATGTCGATAGTATAGTTTCTATGACAATGATGTCTATGCGGATGGTGCTTAGAGGCTTAGTAACAGGAGTAGGGGCGATATTTTTTGCAGCATTAATAAATTTGAAGTTTGCCACAATATTTCTTTTTATAGTATTGTTTACAGTATTATTTACCTATACATATATGAAAAAATCTATGCCTCTTTATGAAAAAATTAGAAAACAATTAGATAGTTTGACATCATTGCTTCAAGAAAATTTGATAGGAGCTAGGGTAATAAAAGCCCTTTCTCAAGATAACTATGAATACAAGAAGTTTTCAAAAATAAATAACCAATTAGTAGAGAATATTGTTAAAGCAGACAATATAATGGGAGCAAAAACTCCTATTATAACCTACCTTATAAATATGGGAATAGTTTTGGTTTTATGGTGGAGTGGAAAAGATGTAAATTTTGGTGAAATAAAAGTAGGAGAGATAATAGCCTTAATAAATTATTTGAATATGTTAGTTTTTTCTATGGGAGTTTTAACTTTTTTATTTTCTATATCTGGAAAAACAATTGTATCTAAAAAGAGAATCCAAGAAGTATTGGATGAACCTGTAGAGCTGGATGAAAAATGCTGTAGAAACAGTGAAAATAATTCTGAAAATATTTTAGAATTTAAAAATGTAACTTTTTATTATGATGAAAAATCTAAACCTGTTTTGAAAAATATAAGTTTTGTGGTTAAAAAGACAGAAAAAATAGGAATTATAGGTGGAATAGGAGCAGGAAAAACAACTCTTATTAATCTTATACCCAGATTGTATACTCCTCAAAATGGTGAAATTTATATAAATGGAACAAATATAAGAGGTATGTGCTTGGGTGAACTTAGAAAAAGAGTTGGAACTGTATTTCAAAAAAGTTTTTTATTTTCTCAAAGTATCAAAGAAAATATGAACTGGGGAGATGAGAATGCTGATTTAAATAGAATAAAAGAGGTTGTAGAGATAGCTCAAATTCATGATTTTGTAGATTCACTTCCTGAAGCTTACGAAACAAAAGTTTATAAAGGAGGAGTGAATTTTTCTGGTGGTCAAAAACAAAGATTTTCGATAGCTAGAACAATATTAAAAAATAGTGAAATTTTAATTTTTGATGATAGTTTTAGTGCTTTAGACTATATAACGGAAAGTAAATTAAAAAAAGAACTTTTGGAAAAAATTAAATCTACTACGACGATAACCGTTTCTAGTAAAGTATCTTCCCTAATAAAATCAGATAAAATATTAGTTATGGATAAAGGAGAAATTGTTGGAATAGGTACTCACAAAGAACTTTTAGAAAAAAATGAAATATATAAAGAAATATGTGATTCTCAGGAGATATACTTATGAGAGATAGAACGGGTGGAAGAATTGGTAAAAAAATAGAATTGAATGAAAAAAATTTAGAAGAAAAAAAATATATTTTGAAAAAAATTTTACCCTATATTTTAGATCATAAAAAAGTTTTTATTTTTTTAATAATTATAGCTTTTGTTTCAAATTTTTTAAGTATTTTAGGACCATATTTAATTGGAAAAGGTATAGGAATACTAAAATTAAATATGTTGGACAAAGATTTTTATGATTTAGGAAAAATAGTTTTTATTTTATCGGGAATATATAGTTTATCAGCTTTTTTAAACTATCTACAAAATATTAATTTGAATAAAGTTACTCAAAAGATAGTTGAAGAAATGAGAAGTAAAAGTTTTCAAAAATTAAATAGTTTTTCTCTGAAATATATAGATTCAAATGCTCACGGAAATATCATGAGTATTATTATAAACGATATAGATAATATAAGTTCATCGATTTCACAAATAGTGAGTCAAATTTTTGTAAATATGCTAACCGTTGGAATAACTTTTGGAATAATGTTAGCTATTAATCCTTTTTTAACTTTCGTTCAACTTCTACTAATCACTTTTGTAATGATTTTTTTAAAAAAGTTTATTGAAAAAAGTAGAAAAAAAATGAGAGAAAGACAAAAGAATTTAGGAGAGCTTTCATCATTTATAGAAGAAAATTTTTTAGGACAATGGGAAGTGAAAAACTTTGTTTATGAAAATAAAGGTATATCTATTTTTAACAACTTAAGTGCCAAATATAAAGAAAGTTCAATAAAAGCATATTTCTTTGGTGGATTTAACTACCCAACACTCAATTTTGTTGGGAATTTATCATATGGAATTATTGTTTTTATTGGTACGATGTATATTTTTCAAGAAAAATTAACTCTTTCGCAACTTACAAGTTTTATTATATATGTAAGAATGTTCAATAGACCAATAGCCAACATTTCAGATTTTTACAATATTATTCAAAGTGTAATAGTCAGTGGTGAAAGGTATTTTGAATATTTAGAATCGGAAGATATAGATTTAGAAGAGATATCCATAAAAGAGTTTCCTCTAGAAATAAAAGGAGATTTAGAATTTAAGAATATAAATTTTTCTTATGATAAAAATAAGATTCTTATAGAAAATCTTAATATGAAAATTAATGCTGGGGAAACAGTTGCAATAGTAGGTCCAACAGGTGGTGGAAAAACAACTCTTATGAACCTGCTCATGAGGTTTTATGAAATTGATGCAGGTGAAATTCTTTTAGATGGTGAGAATATAAAGAATTATAGAAAAAAAGATTACAGAAGAATACTGGGTGTAGTGCTTCAAGACGTATGGATTTTCAAAGGAACTATTTTGGAAAATATAACTTATGGTAATAAAAATATTTCTCAAGAAAAAGTAGAAGAAATTTGTCAAGCTGTTGGAATTCATAACTATATTTTGTCGTTAGCCCAAGGATACAAGACTTTTTTAAGTGAAGAAAAAAGCAATTTTTCAAATGGACAAAAACAACTTTTGACCATAGCGAGGGCAATTATAAATGATCCTAAAATACTAATATTAGATGAAGCTACAAGTGGAGTAGATACCAGAACAGAAAAAAAATTAGTGAATGCAATAAATAAAATTATAAAAAATAGGACAAGTTTTATAATAGCACACAGGTTATCTACAATAAAAAATGCAAATAAAATTTTAGTGGTAAAAGATGGAAAAGTAATAGAGATAGGAGATCACGAAACACTTTTAGAGAAAAAAGGTTTTTACTATGAGATGTATAGTGAACAATATACTAGATAAAAAAACGAATTTTTACTATAAAACTATTGACGTTAGTCATGTTTTTGTAAAAATTCGTTTTTTTTTTATCTAATTACTAGCTTTTCTATAAAAGTATTGATAACAGGAAAAATATTCATAAGAATTTGAAGTAATGAAATAACAACTATTCCATCAATAAAAAACAGTGTAATTCCTTTGTATTTTTTCAGCATAAAATCAATAAATTTAGAAAAACCTACAATTCCTAAAAGTACTCCCACTACAAAAAAATAAAGATTTAAAAAACTAGGTTCAGTTAGAAGCTGTAAAAAATTCAAACTAGAATTTCCTTTCAAAAACTCAATTAAAGATTTAACTGTAGCGTTTATAGAAAAAAGAATATTATAGTATTCTCCTATCATAAGTAGTAGCAAAGAACCCGAAATTCCTGGAATAATCATAGCTCCTGCTGCAACAACTCCAGAAAGTAGAAGTTTAATTCCATAATTTATGGAAAAATCACCAACACTTCCAAAATTATCAGTTTTCACTCCATATTTAACTCCTAAAATAATAAAAATTAAAGTGAGTAAAGCACCAAGAAAAAAAGAAAAAGTATTGATATTACTAAATTTTTGTCCTTTGATAATAAGTGGAATAGATGGAATTATAAGAAGCATAAATCCTATTCCTGTAGGGACAGGATAATTAATATAAAGATATTGTAATATTTTAGCAAAAATTAAAATTCCAGTTAAAGCTCCAAAAATAATAGGAGTCAAAAATTTTAAATATTCAACTTTTCTTTTAAAAGAACAAGTAATAAAATTACCAATAGCACCGATGAGTTTATCATAAATCCCAAGTACCACAGCTAAAGTTCCACCAGAAACCCCAGGCATAATATTGGCAACACCAATAATGATACCTTTTAAAAATAATAATAACATATTGCACCCCTTGAAATAAAATATCTTTATTGTACACCAATAAAATAATTTTGTCTACCAGCTAGAGCCTCCGCCTCCGCCAGCACCTCCGCCAGCAGAACCTCCACCCATAGAAGAACTACCTGGTCCTCTGTTAGAAGGAGGGATAGAATAAGCATTTTTTTGAAAGCTATTTAAAGAACGAGTGAAAGAGCTCATAAATAAACTCATCATAAAAATATCACCAGTATTCGAACGATACCAATTAGGTGGTTCTTTAACTAAATCTACGAATTTATTAGCCCACTTATCACTGACACCCAAAACAATAGTATATGGTAAAATATCATAAAAATATTTTGGGTTTTCATGAATCAGCATTTCCAATCGTTCTTTTTCAGCAGTCATTAAAAAGTTTTTAAAACCTCTAGTTCTTCCAATAATACTGTGACTATTTTCAGTATATCTTTTAGTTTTAGTTCCTATAATAAAAGTAACAAGACTGGATAACAATAAAAAAGGAAAAAGGCTAATGAAAAGAGTTAAGCCACTTAAATTCTCCATAGTAAAAAAGTTAAGATTTTTATTTATAGAATTATAAAGTAAAATAAAAAATACACTTATCAATGGAAGCGAACAGATAAAACTTCCTACTGAAAGACTTTTTCTTGTATAAAGAGTCGAATATTTACTAAAAAGATCTATTTTGATAAGGGAATAAGTTTTTTCAATATATTTATAAAATTTATTTTCTAAATCTTTCAAATATAAAATTTTATCATTTTCAGAAAAAGAGAAAAGATTTTCAAATAAATACTCTTCGTATTGATTATCAGTAGCTTCAATATTTTTTAATTTTTCTAGATAAAGAGTTGAGTTTTTAAAAATCCCTTTTTTTTCATCTTCTACAATATTTAAATATCCTTTTTCAGCCCAATAGATTAAAAGACTTGTAATATCTTTAGTATCCACACTTCCATCTATAAAATATCCAATTTCACATGGATTCATATTATTTGGAGGATAAAATTCTACAGTTTCAACAAAAGGTTTATTTTTACCAAATTTAATCCATAAAAGCAATCCTAAAATAGGAAAGATAATAGCTAGTCCATGCAAAATAAGTTTTAAAATATTTAAAATTACTCTAGGGGAACTAACTTGAAAATAATTTTGAGGTAGACTCATAGCTAAAGTAAGAGCTTCACCAGGATTTAAAGGTGTGTTGATAAAACCTATAATAGAATTATCTACTATTTTAAAACTAACATCAGCTTTTTTTGTAGCTCCATATTCTCCAATAGTAAAGTTAATTTTTGTAGCATCAAATTTTTTGGGTAAAACTATTTTAAAATTAACTTTTTCAATAGTTGTATCCCATTGATTTCCAATAAGATTGTAGTAAACTTCATCATATGAATCAATTCCATCCCACCCCATATGGTAGTTATATAAAATATTATAAGTTTTTTTTCCTGTGAGATAGACTTTAGAATCTCCTATTTTAAGACTAACACCATTATTAAAATTGTCTTGAGAATAAGGAGCATCAATTTTAAGGTTAGAAAGTTTAATGTTTCTATCACCATATTTAGAAGGAATAGAACGAATAATTCCCCTTCTAGGAGAGTTAAAAAACACATCTATTTTTTCTTGAATAGAGTACTCATTTTTTTCATTGATAACTATGCCTACATTATAATTTTGAATATAGTAGCCAAAGTCTTCTGAAAAACTCCAAGAAAAAATAGATATAAATAAAATTAAAATTTTTAAAGAACTAAAATTGAACGTTAACATTTTCTCTCTCAACCTCATTTTTAATTTCGAAGTATGGATATTTTTTTAAATTCATAAAATTAGCAATCATATTATTTGGAAAAGTTTCAACTTTAGTATTGAAGTTTTTAACAGTACCATTATAATATTTTCTTGCTTGAACTAATTCTTCTTCTATTTTGGTAATTTGATTTTGTAGATTTATGAAATTAGTATCAGCTTTTAAATCAGGATAAGATTCAGTAAGAGCAAAAAGTTTAGAAAGAGCTCCTGTCATCATATTTTCATTCTCAATTTTTTCTGAAGTAGAACCAGCTGTTAAATAACGATTACGTGCAGAGATAACTCTTTCTAAAGTGTCACCCTCATATTTTGTGTAGCCCTTAACAGTGTTTACAAGGTTAGGAATAAGGTCGTAACGTTTTTTAAGATAAACGTCAATAGTAGCAAACCCTTCTTCCACTGTGTTTCTCATAGATACAAAAGAGTTGTAAATTCCAATTCCCCATAAAGCCAATAAAACTATAAATCCAATTAAAATAAAAATAGCAATCATAATATACTCCTTTAAGATTTTATGTGTTTATAAAATTTTACCACAAAATAAGTTTAATTTATATAGAAAAAACTGAAAAAACATAGTAAAATAAGAATTAAGTCAATTTATAGAAAATTAAGTTTTTATATTTTAGGTTTTAGTATGAATTAAAGTTAAAACAGGAGGTTACAATGATAAAAAAAATGAAAGAAGAAATAGGGAAAAAAATAGTAGGCCAAGAGGAGATGATAGATAAGGTTCTTATTGGCCTTATTACTGGAAATCATATACTTTTAGAGGGACTTCCAGGTCTTGCAAAATCTTTAACAGTAAATACAATGGCTGAAACTTTGGGGCTAAAATTTTCAAGAATACAATTTACACCCGATCTACTTCCAAGTGATATTATAGGTACAGAAATATATAACGAAAAAACAGGTGAGTTTTATATAAAAAAAGGACCTATATTTGCCAACATAATCTTAGCTGATGAAATAAATCGTGCACCAGCCAAGGTTCAGTCAGCTCTTTTAGAGGCTATGCAAGAAAAACAAGTAACTATAGCAAATGAAACATATAAATTAGAAGAACCGTTTATAGTTTTAGCTACTCAAAATCCGATAGATCAAGATGGAACATATAATCTTCCAGAAGCTCAGCAAGATAGATTTATGATGAAAGTCATTGTAGAATATCCAACTAAATCTGAAGAAAAAAGAATTTTAAACCTTTTAACAAGTGGAGAAGATTTTCAAAAGATAGAAATAAATAAAATTTTAAATGGTGAAAAAATTTTAGAAATAAAAAAAGAAGTGAAAAAAGTAAAGATAGATGAAAAACTTCAAGACTATATTTTAGATATAATTTTTGCGAGTCGTGAACGTTCACCTTATATAGCTTATGGTGCATCTCCTAGAGGAAGTATAGGAATAACTTTGGCTGCTAAAGCTAGTGCATATTTAAATGGAAGAGATTTTGTACTTCCTGAAGACATTAAAAGAGTAGTTTACGATGTGCTTCGTCACAGAATAGCTATGACTTATGAAGCAGAAGCTGAGGAGAAAAAGATAGAAGAAATAATAGAAACAATATTAGAAACGGTTATACTTCCATAGGAGGAAAATTATGGAAAAAAAAGAGATATTAAAAAAGATAAAAGAGATAGAAATAAATTCAAATATTTTGGCCAAAGAGATATTTTCTGGAAGCTATCACTCTTGTTTTCATGGAAATGGAATGGAGTTTGGAGAAATAAGAAGATACTCACCAGGAGATGATGTAAAAAAAATAGATTGGAAAGTAACAGCTAAGCAAAGAAAAGCTTATGTTAAAGAGTTTGTAGAGGAAAGAGAATTAGCTATATATTTAGTTATAGATGTTTCAGCTTCAACTAGAAATCCTAAACAAAAACAGCAAATAGCAGAGCTTCTAACTACATTGGCTTTTAGTGCCAACAGCAATAATGATCGAGTAGGTGCTATATTGTTTAGTGATGAAATCGAAAAATTTATACCGGTAAAAAAAGGCAAAAAACATTCACTTTCTATATTGGATAGCTTTCTTTCTTCGGATTTTAAAAGTAAAAAAACAAATATCAATAACGTTTTGAATTATTTTAATAAAATTGTTAAAAGAAGTAGTGTAATATTTTT
>JBOFFH010000143.1:0-2153 GCA_051648485.1 Fusobacteriaceae bacterium | reverse complement strand
CACAGAAATCCCCCAACGATTCATAGTGTAAGGTATTCCCATCCATTCTTTTAAAGAGGTATCTTTTTCGTTCTGTATTACAGCTTCAGTAGCAAAAGTAGTAGTTCCTAATCCTAAGATTAGAAATGATAATATTTTTTTTAATTTCAATTTTTTCCCCCAATGAAAATATAGTTATATTGATAACTTGTTAATTATATATTAATGTTCATAAAATGTCAATAAAATCAGTACTCAGTGCTTTAATAATGAAAGATATTGACACTTTACAGATGCTTATAGCATATATAGTATTCATTTTCAATAAAAAAGAACAGCTCTGTGAATACGCTGTTCTTTTTATTTATTTAAAAATGAGATAGATAAAGCTCTCAAAAATCTTTTGAAAAACCCTTGTTCTTTATATTGAAAAATTCCAATTCTAGTTTTTAATCTCATAAATTCCTCCCAAAAAAATATCTTAACTTAAATTATACCCTAAAAAATTAAAAAATTCAAGGTTTAAATTAAAATTTAATCTTTCTTTGTTATATTTTTCAAGAATTTTTTCATAAAAATTAAAAAAAGGAGTCTTTAGGACTCCTTTAAGCTATTAAATATATTTTAATTAGATTGACTTTATATTTGTAGCTTGTGGACCTTTTGGACCTTCAGTTACATCAAACTCAACTGATTCTCCTTCAGTTAACTTCTTGAATCCATCTTTTTCGATAGCAGAGAAGTGAGCGAAAACGTCTTTCCCGTCCTCAGCAGTAATAAATCCAAATCCTTTTTCTTCGTTAAACCATTTAACTGTACCTTTCATTTTGTACCTCCGTAATATTTTTACTAATGATGCATCTAAAATTTGAAGATTAATACTAAAGATAATATAAAACAAATTCTGTAATATTAAAGCCTAATTTTTAATTCGCAAACATTATTAAATGGATTATACAATATTTCAAATTTTTTGTATAGTTTTTTTTTGTTTTTTTTAAATTATTTTTTCATCATATTTTCTTAAATCATATTTTTTAATAATATTTGTAAGTTTTACAATGTATTTAGGATCTTCTGCATACACTTTTAGATGTTTAACCATAATTAAAGAGCTTTCACCTTTATTTATAGAGTCACAAAGTTTTTTATAAGCAGAGTTTCTTCCATAATTTATAACATAATCCATAATTGATTCTCTTGCTGAAGAATAGGTTCTATAATAAACTTTACTTGATTTAGAAGCTTTTATTCTAGGTGTATCGGCCTTGAAAGCCCTCATTCCAAAAATATTGTTAGCTTCTTTTGCAACTCTTGAGGCTCCTGAGTTACTTTCTAAAGAGGCTTGTGCTAAAATTAATGAGTTAGGAGGAACAATCATTCTAGTGACTAAAGTTGAATAAAGTCCATATTTTATTTTATAAGTGTCAAACATTTTTGTAATGAATTTTTTTTCTTCAGAAGTATGATTAGTTTTTTTAGAAAGCTGTAAAATTCTTTTCTTGTTCTCAGTTACTTCATTACGAACATTATCTATTATAGGAGATAAATTCATCATAAATTTACTAGGGGAATTTTTATTTGCTATTTCACGAACTTTAATGTTTTTATATTGAATATCTTTCTGAATGTTTTCAGAAAAAGTAGTTAATGCTATAAAAGAAAATATAAATACGGCAACTTTTAGTGTTTTAAAATTTTTTATTAATAAGTTAATCATTTGGTCTCCTTTAAGCTAAAAAGCATGTAAAATATAATTGGTATATCATATCATAAAAAACATGTAATGTCAAATTACTGAACTTTTCAATGGATGACTAGTTTGTATATTTTAATAATAATAATAAAATAATTTTATTTTTATTATTTTTACTTGATATCCTTAAAAAATAGAGTATAATACATATGAAGTTTATGGATTGAATATATCTTGACTTAATAGTCAAAAAATGGTATTTTATAGATGTTTTAAAACTAATTATAATTAAAATTTGATAAAATATAAGGGGGAGTAAAATGAAAAAAACTATTATAGGTTTAGCAGCTTTATTGCTTATGTCTACTGGTGTTTTCGCTCAAGGATATTCTAATCCTGGAGAGGGTGAATTAGCTACAGCTAGTCAAAATAAAATGGGGGTAGGTTTAGGAATACTTGGTTCTAAAAAATTATTCAA
>JBOFFH010000142.1:0-15011 GCA_051648485.1 Fusobacteriaceae bacterium | reverse complement strand
TATGAAATACAAGTGTGAATTTAATGGAATAGAATTTGTACAAGTACCAAGATTTTATCCAAGTAGTAAAAAATGCTCAAAGTGTGGAGAAGTAAAGAAAAATCTGAAACTTTCAGATAGAGTTTTCCAGTGTGAGTGTAGACATGTTATGGATAGAGATTTGAATGCAAGTATAAACCTAGCAAATTACAGAGCATCATAGAAGTGAGAAGAGAACTGTAATATGTACCGTTCGTTATGCGGGAATTTAAGCCTTTGGAGAGTTATACAAACGAAAGTAGTCTCCAATAGAAACAAAATCGAATTCTATGAAAAAGGAATGATACTTATAAAGTTTTATAAGTATCTGGTAACGGAAAAATAATATGAAATTAGTAGATACTCATTGCCATTTGGATAGCTCTCAGTATGATGATGATAGAGAAAATATTTTAAAAGAGATAGAAGAAAATATGGAGTTTGTCGTAAATATAGGTTGTGACGAGAAGAGTTCAAAAAAATCTCTAGAACTTGCTAAAAAATATAAAAATATTTATGCAACAATAGGAATTCATCCCACAGATATAGCCAAAATTTTTACAAATGATGATTATGAAACTCTTAAAAATATGGCTAAAGAGGAAAAAGTTGTAGCAATAGGAGAGATAGGGCTTGATTATCACTGGATGACTCAACCTGAAGAAATTCAAAAAAATTGGCTCAGAAAGCAGATGGAACTTGCAAAAGAATTGAATAAACCAGTAGTTATTCATACTAGAGAAGCAATAGCTGACACAGTAGAAATTTTAAAAGAGTTTCCAGAAGTAAAAGGAATACTTCATTGCTATCCAGGTTCTTATGAAACAGCTAAAGAGATTATGGAAAACTATTATTTTGGAGTAGGAGGAGTTTTGACTTTTAAAAACTCTAAAAAAACAGTAGAATTTGTAAAATGCATTCCACTCGAAAAAATAGTAATAGAAACAGATGCTCCTTACTTGACTCCAGAACCATATAGAGGAAAAAGAAATCATCCTGAATATGTAAAATTTGTAGTTCAGAAAATAGCAGAAATAAAAGGAATCAGCTATGAAGAGGTTTTAGAAACTACCACAAATAATGCTAAAAAAATTTATGGAATAAAGTAGGTTGAGATGTTTCACGGAATAGGAAATGATATAGTAGAGATAGAAAGAATAGAACGAGCCATCATGAAACCTGGTTTTAAAGCTAGAGTTTACACTGAGAAAGAATTAGAATTGATTTTAAACAAAGGGGATAAAGCTGAAACTTATGCAGGAAGATTTTCAGCTAAAGAAGCTATTGCCAAAGCCTTTGGAACAGGAGTTAGAGATTTTAATTTAGTAGATATAGAAATACTGCAAAATCAACTTGGAAAACCTGTAGTATATTTGAAAAACAGTTTAAAAGAAAAATATAAAAACTTTAAAATTGAACTATCTATTTCGCATTGTAAGACCTATGCAACAGCAGTGGCAATTATTTTTAAAGGAGAAAAGTAATGGATATATTAGAGATAAAAAGAGGGTTTTCTCAGCTAAGTGAGAGAATAGACGGAATCAGGAGGTCTCTTTGACTTTGAAAATAAAAAATTAAGAATTGAAGAGATAGAAAAAATTTCAGCCGAAGATGGATTTTGGAACGATAAGAAAAATAGTCAAAAGCTTATAAAAGAAAGCAATGAACTTAAGGATTTGACTGTTGTTTATGAAAAAATAGATATGGACTATCACGACGTAGAATTGCTTATTGAATTTACAGATTTGGGAGATGAGGATTCTGAAAAAGAACTAGAACCTCGTTACGAAGAATTATTGAAAGAGATAGATAGTTTTGATACTCAGCTTCTTTTAGACAAAGAGTATGATTTTAATAATGCAATAGTAACAATACATTCAGGAGCGGGTGGAACAGAATCTTGTGACTGGGCAGAGATGCTTTATAGAATGTACAGTCGTTGGTGTGCTGTAAAAAAGTTTAAAGTGAGTGAGTTAGATTATACAGCCGGAGATTCAGTTGGAGTAAAATCAGTAACATTTTTAGTAGAGGGAGCAAGAGCTTATGGATATTTAAAAACAGAGAAGGGAGTTCATAGATTAGTTAGAATTTCTCCTTTTGATGCTGCTAAAAAACGTCATACATCTTTTGCTTCTATAGATGTTATTCCAGAAGTAGATGAAACAGTTGAAGTAATAATAGATTCTGGAGACTTGAGAATAGATACTTACCGTGCAGGTGGAGCTGGAGGTCAGCACGTAAATATGACAGATTCGGCAGTAAGAATAACTCATTTACTTACAAATACAGTAGTAACTTGTCAAAAAGAGCGTTCTCAAATAGCCAACAGAGAAACAGCTATGAAAATGCTTCGTTCTAAACTTGTAGAAATAGAAATTAAAAAGAAAGAAGCAGAGATGAAAGCTATTCAAGGAGAGCAAAGTGAAATAGGGTGGGGAAGTCAGATTCGTTCATATGTATTCCAGCCATACACTTTGGTAAAAGACCACAGAACAAGTTTTGAAAATGGAAATATTCGTGCTGTAATGGATGGGGATATAAATGGATTTATAGAAGCTATGCTAAGAATGAGTAAAGCTTAGGGGGAAATATGAAAAACGAGCATGGGGCAAATGTTTTTGAACTTTCTGAGAAGTTGGGGATTTCACAGAAAAAAATACTAGATTTTAGTTCAAATATAAATCCTTTTGGAGCAAGTGAAAAGGCAAAAAAAGAGATAATAAAAAATATAGATATGGTATCTATTTATCCAGACCTTAATTACAAAAAATTAAAAAAAGCAATATCTTGTTATGCAGGAGTAAAAGAAGAAAATATTATTTTGGGAAGTGGAGCCACAGAACTTATCTCTAATTATATAAAAATTTTAAATCCTAAAAAAGCTTTGTTATTGTCTCCAGCTTATTCAGAATATGAAAAAGAACTGAATAAGGTGGGTTGTAAAATAGAAAAAATTTATTATTCCAAAGAAAAAAACTTTAAAATCGAAGTAGAAGAGATAATAGAAAAAGATTTTGATTTAATAGTGATCTGTAATCCTAACAACCCTACAGGTAGTGCTTTTACCAAAAGTGAGATAGAAAAAATTTTAAATAAAATATCTGGAAATTTAATGTTGGATGAAACTTATATTGAATTTACAGAATCAGAAAAATATTCTTCTGCATCTTTAGTGGAAAAACACACGAATATTTTTGTAATAAGAGGAACTTCTAAATTTTTTTCTACTCCAGGAATAAGATTGGGTTATGGTATTTTAGGCGAAAGTAGCTTAAAAGATGATATTTTTAATCTTCAAAATCTTTGGAATATAAACATCTTTGCGACTTTAATGGGTGAAGTAATGTTCAAAGACAATGAATATATAGACTTTGTAAAAAAAAATATAAAGAAAAATATTCATGAACTTTATGATGGTTTAAAAAAAATAAAAGAGATAAAGGTTTATCCAACTTCGAGTAACTTTATTTTATGTGAGATAATCGAAAAAAAAATGTCATATTCTTTAAAAGAGTATCTTCTAAAAAACGGAATAATAATAAGAGATGCTTCTGATTTTCCAGGGCTAAATGAAAAGTTTTTTAGAGTGTGTGCTTTAAAAGAGGAAGAAAATATAAGATTATTAGAATCTATAAACAAATTTTTCCAGTTATAAAAACTGAAAAGAGAAGAGCTTAAAAAAAGTTCTTTTCTTTTTTTTATTTACTAAGAAAAAATATGGTATAATACAATATTAATAATTCAAGGCGGTGAAAACAGTGTTTAAAAACTTTAAAATAAGTAGAAACTATCAAAAAGAAGATACAGTTATAAAGATAAAAAATGTTGAAATAGGAGGAGATTCCTTAGTAATAATAGGAGGACCTTGTTCAGTAGAAAGTCGTGAAATGATATTTAAGATTGCTGCTGCTGTAAAAGAGTCTGGTGGGGAAATTCTTCGTGGAGGAGCTTACAAACCTAGAACTTCACCTTATGATTTTCAAGGAATGGGAGAAGAAGGATTAATTTATTTAAAAGAAGCAGCAGATGCCTATGGACTTTTAGTGGTAACAGAAATTATGGACACTAGAGATATAGAAGTTGTGAAAAAATATGCTGATATTCTTCAAGTTGGATCTAGAAATATGCATAATTTCTCTTTATTGAAAGAGTTGGGGAGCTGTGGAAAACCTATACTTTTAAAAAGAGGATTGAGTGCCACTATAAAGGAGTTTTTAATGGCAGCAGAGTATATAATAGCCTATGGAAATTCTGAAGTTATTCTTTGTGAAAGAGGAATAAGAACTTTCGAAACAATAACTAGAAATACAGTGGATATAAATGTAATTCCTTTTGTCCGTCAACATAGTCATCTTCCTATAATAATAGATGCCAGTCATGGAACAGGAGTTAGAAAACTTGTAGAACCTGTAACTTTAGCTGGGATAATAGCGGGAGCAAATGGTGCTATGATAGAAACTCATGAAACACCGACTGAAGCTATAAGTGATAGTGAACAAACTGTAAACTTTAAAGAGTTGAAAAAAATGTGCGTTAAAGCTAAAAAAACATTTGAATTTAGAAAAACTCTTTAAAAAATAGAGTTTAGTTTGTGAAGTGTATCGGAGGATATTATGTTTGAAAAAGAAAAAGATTATTACTATATAGAAGAATTTAGAAATTTAAAAGTAGAGGCAATCTATGGAGGTAAAACACACACTCGAGATAAAATTACTTTAAGAAGTGAAAAGAATTCTCTTGTAAAAGGATATCAAACTCACTCTACTAATATAGCTATAATAGATGATGAATTCGAGGGCTCTGAAATCTATTTTGAAAACTGTGATGGTTTTATAACAGATAGAAAAGATTGTGTTTTAGTAACTAAACACGCTGATTGCTTAGCAATTTTTTTCTATGACAAAGAAAACAAAGTTATAGGGATTTGTCATAGTGGCTGGAAGGGAACTTATGAAGAGATAGGAAAAAATTTGTTGTTTCTTTTAAAAGAAAAATACAACAGTTCTTTAGAAAATGTTTTAGTTGGAATAGGAATAGGTATTTCGCAGAAAAATTATGAAGTAAGTGAAGAGTTTTATAACAACTTTAAAAATAGATTCTCTCAAGAGATAGTTGGAAAATCATTTTTAAAAATTGGAAATTTATATTATTTTGATAATGAACTTTTTAACTATTATCTACTTACTTCTTATGGAATTCCTGAAAAAAATATAATTCTAAGTAAAAAATGTACTTTTGATAATGATGAGCTTAATTCTTTTAGAAGGGACAAAGAAAAATCTGAAAGAAATTTAGCATATATATTTATGAAGGGTTAAAATATATTTAAGTGTGGGAGTTTTATGGAAAAAAATATGATTTTAAGAATGGAAAAAGAAAAAATTTATAGATTGGCTCTTTTTATAGGAGAGCTTATGCTTAAAAACGGGGGAGAAACATATAGAGTGGAAAGACTCTGCACAGATCTTTGTGAATCTAAAGGTTTTAAACATATCAGTCTTTTTGTTACTCCAACTTTTATTATAATAGGGGATGATAGAGCTGACGGAATTACATTTATGAAAGTTATAAAAGAGAGGACTATTAATTTATACAAAGTTTCTGAAACAAATAAATTAGCACTTAATCTTATAGAAGGAAAAAATATAAATATAAATATTAGTAATTCTATTGCAGCACTTAAAAAAATTGATAGTTCTGAACCTTATTCATCTAAGATTAAGCTGATGGCTGCTGGCGTAGCATCTTCTGCTTTTTCTGCTTTGTTTAATGTAGGTTGGAGAGAAATTATTTTTACTTTTTTTATCGCAGTAATAGCTCTTTTAATTTCAAAAGGTATTTCAGAAATGACAAAAACTTCGATGCTTGGAGTTATTGTTGCCACATTTTGTATAGGGATTTTAGCTTTGAGCTTAGAGTATTTTAAAATAGTAGATTCTAGTAATTTAATTATAATAGGTTCAATTCTTCCTTTTTTACCTGGAGTGGCTATAACTAAAAGTATCTCTGATTTAGTATCTGGAGATTTACTTTCGGGAAATTCTCGTGCAACAGAAGCATTTTTAACAGCTCTTTCTATTGGCGTTGGAATAGCAGGTGCTATCAAAATTTGGATTAAATTTGGAGGTACGATTTAATGGAAGACCTTTCACTTATAGAACATTTTATATTTTCACTTATAGCTTCAGTAGGTTTTGGAATTTTTCTTTCAGTTCCTAAAGTGGACCTCATAATAGCAGGTTTTATAGGAGGTTCAGGATGGACTTTATATATAATTTTAACTAAGAATTTTCCTGGAGAAATTTTATTTCCATATTTTTTTGCCACTATTACTATTGGAATTTTAGGAAACTTATGCTCTAAAATAACTAAAAAACCAACTGTAGTTTATATTCTTCCAGGAGTTATTCCTTTAGTTCCGGGATATTCTATGTATTATACGATGCTATATATTGTTACTAAAGAATATAATCAAGCTTTAACAAAAGGAATAGAGGCTCTTTTTATAGCTTTTGCTATGGCAATAGCTTTGCTTCTAAGCGAATCTTTAAGAAAGATAACTAATAACTTTTTAGATAATTTAAAACTTCAGAAAAGAAAAAAAATACTTGTAAAAACATTTATAAAGAAATAAAAAAAAGAGCCTTTAGGCTCTTTTTCAGTTTAACTATGCAGTGATAGCTTCTACTGGACAGACAGAAGCACAAGCTCCACAGTCAACACAAGCAGATCCAATCTCATATTTTCCATTATCATCAGCAGAAATAGCTCCTACTGGACAAGTAGCTTCACAAGCCCCACATCCGATGCAAGTTTCTTTATCGATTACGTACATTAGTATACCTCCTATTTTAAATTAAATTGAATTCTCAATCTAGTTCAAATATACTGTAATATTGAAAAAAAGTCAAGAGTTAAACATTAAATTTTAACTATCTAAATCAATTAAGTTATTAGAGGTAATAACTTTGGTAAGTTTTTTACCATATTCTGCTTTTATTTCAGAATATTCACTCAAGTGCTTAACAAGTTTTAAAGAGCCATCACCTTTATTTATAGCTTTTCTTAAGCTAGCATAAGCATTGTGTCTAGAAATAGTAACTACATATTCATGAACTGATTCAGCCATATTTTCATAAACTCTATAATATCTTTTGTCAGAAAGCATCATTCTTGGGTCATTAGAATTTAGTGACATCATTCCAAAAATATTGTTTCCTTCTCTAGATAAACGAGATGTTCCCCAACCACTCTCTAAAACAGCTTGAGCTATTATTAAAGATTTAGGTGGAACAATCATTTTAAAGGCTAAATTCTTAGGTGTTTTATCTGCCAGTTTGTATTGAGTGTAAAGCTTATTTAAAAAAAGCTTATCTTCGGGATTAAGAATAGATTTTTTAGCTAATGCTTCAACTTTTATTCTATTGTTAAGAATTACATTTTCTACATCTTCAATTGATATTTCCATCATCTTTATGAATTGTTTTTTTCTTTGGTTAGAACTCAATTGAGTTAAATTGTTTTCTTTTAAAGAAAATTTAGCTGGGGCAATTGTAGCCGAGAAACTAAAAGATGATATAATTAATAAAAATATTGCTAATAAAATTGTTTTTGATTGATATTTCACAAGACCTCCTAAAATTTTACACTCATATATAAAAATGTAAATTTATGTAGTATAATAAAAAAATAATTACTATATTATATCATAAGATGCATAGTATGTAAAGATTTAATACTTTTACTAGATAGTTTGAGGTTTAAAAGGAGAATTATGAAAACAATTTATGTGAGTGGTGGGTGTTTTTGGGGAGTAGAAAATTATTTTCAGAACATAAAAGGAGTGATAGATACAGATGTAGGTTATGCCAATAGCATAAAAGAAAATCCTACATACAATGAAGTGTGTTCAGGAAGAACGGACGCAGTCGAAGCCTGCAAAGTTATCTTTGATGAGAAAATTATTTCTCTGAATAAAATTTTAGAATATTTTTTTGAAATAATAGATCCAACAATTTTGAACCGTCAAGGAAATGATATAGGTTCACAGTACAGAACAGGAATTTACCTTTTGAGTTCTTTAGAACTCACTGTCATTAAAAGTTTTATAGAAAAAGAGCAAAGAAAATATTCAGAAAAAATAGTTGTGGAAGTTGAGGTGTTGAAAAATTTCTATTTAGCAGAGGAATATCATCAAAATTACTTGATAAAAAACCCAGATGGATATTGTCATATCACTCACGCTATAGAAAAACTTAAAAATAACAATTTATAGATGCCCTTTCTATTGACACCATTACTTTTTATTGTTAAAATAAAAAGTAGAATATAAAATTAAATGCTTGGAGGCAAAAATGAGATTTAGTAAATATTATGTAAAAACTTTAAAAGAAACTCCAAAAGAAGCAGAAGTAATAAGTCACATACTTATGATGAGAGCTGGTATGATCAAAAAATTAGCCAGTGGAATATATACTCATCTTCCTTTAGGATACAAAGCTCTTAGAAAAGTTGAGAATATTATAAGAGAAGAGATGAACAATGCAGGAGCTCAAGAGCTTTTTATGCCAGTTCTTCAACCTTCTGAAATTTGGAAAGAAACTGGAAGATGGGATGCAATGGGTCCAGAAATGATGAGAATAAAAGATCGTCATAACCGTGATTTTGTTCTTGGACCAACTCACGAAGAAGTTATAACTGATATAGTGAGAAGTGATATCAGTTCATATAAATCATTACCTTTGACTTTATTTCAAATTCAAACTAAATTCCGTGATGAGAGAAGACCTCGTTTTGGACTTATGAGATGTCGTGAGTTTTTAATGAAAGATGCTTATTCTTTTCATGCAACTCAAGAATCATTAGATGAAGAGTTTGAAAATATGAAAGCTGCTTATTCTAGAATATTTGAAAGATGTGGTTTAACTTTTAGACCAGTAGAGGCAGATTCAGGAGCAATAGGAGGAAGTGGTTCACAAGAGTTTCACGTACTTGCAGATTCAGGAGAAGATGAAATCATTTTCTGTGATAGCTGTGATTACGCTTCTAATGTAGAAGCGGCTAAAAGTAAGATAGTTAATTTAGAAAAAGAAGAATTGAAAGAATCTAAGTTAGTTGTAACTCCTAACACTTACAAAATAGAAGATGTTACAAATTTCTTAAATATTCCAGCAAGTAAAACTGTAAAAGCTATGATGTATCGTGATATGGCTACAGATCAACCATATATGGTTCTTATACGTGGAGATTTTGAGGTTAATGAAATTAAGCTTAAAAACTTAATTGATACAATAGATGTAACTCTTTTAGCTGAAACAGAGATACAAGATTTAGGATTAATAAAAGGCTACATAGGACCTTTTGGCACTGAATTGAAAAATATAAAAATCATAGCAGATCCATCTGTAATAGAAATTCCAAATCATACAGCTGGTGGAAATCAAATGGATACTCACTATGTGGATTTAAACTATGGAAAAGATTACACTGCACACATAGTTGGAGATATTAGAACTGTACAAGTTGGAGATGGATGTCCAAAATGTAATGGACACTTAAAATCAGCTCGTGGAATAGAATCAGGACATATATTTAAGCTAGGAACTAAATATTCTGAAGCTATGAATGCAACTTTCTTAAATGATAAAGGAATTAGTCAGCCATTAATAATGGGATGTTATGGAGTAGGGGTTTCAAGAACCATGGCAGCAGCTATAGAGCAAAATAATGATGAGTTTGGAATTATTTGGCCATCAGCAATAGCTCCATTTGTTGTAGATGTTATACCGGCTAATATGAAATCAGCTGAACAAGTAGAATTAGCAGAAGAGTTATACAAAGAGCTAAATAGCAATGGAATAGATACAATAATAGATGATAGAGATGAAAGACCTGGATTCAAATTTAAAGATGCAGATTTAATAGGATTCCCATTCAAAATTGTAGCTGGAAAAAAAGCAGTTGAAGGAATAGTAGAGCTGAAAATAAGAAAAACTGGTGAAACTTTAGAAGTTAAAAAAGAAGAAGTTATCCAAACAGTTAAAGAATTAATGAAAAAATATTAATATATCTAGGAGGAACATAAAACATGGAGAAAAAAGTTAGAACGAGAATTGCACCGTCTCCCACAGGAGATCCTCATGTTGGAACAGCTTATATAGCTCTTTTCAATATTGGATTCTCTGCTATAAATAATGGCGAATTTATTTTAAGAATAGAGGACACAGATCAAAATAGATATACTGCCGGTTCTGAGCAGATGATATTTGATACTTTAGGTTGGCTTGGACTTAACTGGGCAGAGGGTCCAGATATTGGAGGAGCTTCAGGACCTTACCGTCAATCTGAAAGATTCCATTTATATGGAGATTATGCTAAAAAATTAGTTGAAGATGGAGAAGCTTATTACTGTTTCTGTACTTCTGAAAGATTGGATAATTTACGTGAACGTCAAAAAGCTATGGGAAAAGCTCCTGGTTATGATGGACACTGCCGTTCTTTATCTAAAGAAGAAGTAGAAACTAGATTAGCTGCTGGAGAAGAGCATGTAATTCGTCTAAAGATGCCTTATGATGGAGAAACAATTATAAAAGATAGACTTCGTGGAGAGATAGTTTTCGAAAACGATAAAATAGATGACCAAGTTCTTTTAAAAGGCGACGGATTCCCAACTTATCACCTTGCAAACGTTGTAGATGACCATTTGATGGAAATTACTCACGTTATAAGAGCTGAGGAATGGATACCATCAACACCTAAGCATATTCAACTGTACAAAGCATTCAAATGGGAAGCTCCTGAGTTTATCCATATGCCACTACTTAGAAACAGTGACCGTACAAAAATATCTAAGAGAAAAAATCCCGTATCTCTTCTTTGGTACAAAGAGGAAGGATATTTAAAAGAAGGACTAGTAAATTTCTTAGGACTTATGGGTTATTCATTCCCAGATGCTAGAGAGATATTCTCATTACAAGAGTTTAAAGATAATTTTGATATAGATAGAGTTTCTATAGGTGGACCAGTATTCGATTTAGTCAAATTAGGATGGGTAAACAACCAACATATGAGACTTAAAGATTTAAAAGAATTAACTGATTTAGCTCTTCCATTCTTCCGTAATGAAGGATTTATAGGGGAAACTGTTTCTGAAAAAGAGTATTCAACTCTCATGAAAATAGTTCAATTACAAAGAGAATCTTGTATTACTTTAAAAGAAATAGCTCAAACTTCAGCGGTTTACTTTAAAGATGAGTTTTCTCTTCCAGAATTAAATCCTGAATTGGATAAAAAAGAGTTAGCTGCAATAGAAAGACTTTACAACTTGATTAAAGATCCAGATGGAAAAAAATCTATTGAAATTTTCTGTGAAAAAGTAATGAATTTCAGGACAGAAGAAATCACAGTAGAGGAAGGAAAAGCTATTTTAGCTGAAACTTTAACTGAAGTTGGAGCTGGACCAGGAAAAGTATATATGCCATTACGTGCTGTGCTGACTGGACTTCCAAAAGGTGTAGATCTTTACAATATTTTATTCACAATAGGACGTGATCGTACTGTGGCTAGAATAAAAAATATGATAAAACAATATAATATCTAAGTAAAAAGGCGATTCAGAATTTCTGAACCGCCTTTTTACTTACATCTATGAAATATGCAAAATTATAAAGAGATGAACCAATCTAAAAAATTTACTGAAAATTTATATAATGGAGAAATAAAAACATTTAAAAGTCCTAAATATGAAAGAGCGAGTATAATAAAAATTCCATATTTTTCAAGTGAAAAAATCCAATATCTGCTATCTTCGTTTAAAAAACTAGCAATTATTTTTGAACCATCCAAAGGAGGCACAGGTAAAAGATTAAAAATTCCTAAAATTAAATTTATAGAAATAAAATATGCAAAATAAGGGAAAATATTGAGTTCTATAATATCGTTAAAGAAAAATTTAATAAAAAGAGCTGTTAGAAAAGCTAAAATAAAATTAGTGAAAATTCCGGCAGAACTTACAAAAAACTCTCCCCAACGTCCATTTTTAAAGTTGTTGTAATTTACAGGAACAGGCTTAGCCCATCCAATTATAAAACTACTTCCAGAAAAAATAAGCATAAGAGGAAGCAATAATCCTAAAGGATCGATGTGAGATATAGGGTTTAAAGTTAATCTTCCTTTATTTTTAGCTGTAGGGTCACCACAAAGAAAAGCCACCATTCCATGAGCTACTTCATGAAAAATAATAGCAATTAAAAACAAAATAATTTTAATAAAAGTACCTAATGTAAAGTTATAAGAATTAAAAATAGAATAAAAGGCATAAAAAGCCAGTAATCCTAAAATGATTTTTGTACCATTGTTCATATGTTTGTTAACATGTAAAATTTCTTGAAAAAATTTTTTCATTTAAACTCCTTTTTTAACAGTTTCAATCCAAAAGATAAAAATGTTTTCTTCAGCTTCAATACCGAAATTAAATTTATGAAGCTCTAAAATCTTTTTAACTAAAGAAAGTCCAAGACCGTAGCCGTCTAAATTCGATTCAGTGGCATTCAGACCTCTAGAAAAAGGTTCCCATAAATGATTTATATTTTTATTGAGAGTTTTTTCTGTTTCATTGGAAAAATAAATTTTATTTTCTTTTTCATAGATATTTAAAATTCCACCTTCTTTAGAATATTTCAAAGCATTTTGTATAATATTATCTAAAACTATTTTGATTAGAGAATAATCCCCCATAATTAAGGTTTTAATAAGCTGATTATTTATAGAAATATCATTTTTAAGTTCTAAAAATTCATATTTTTCACAACTATTTTCAATCATAAGATTTAAATCTATATTTTTAAGATTTAATTTATAAGCTGAAGAATTAAGTTTAGATATAACTAAAAGTTTAGAAAGTAGTTGTTCCATATCCAAAGTTTCTCTTAAAATAACCTCATGATATTTTTTTGTTTTTTCTTGAGAAATATTTTCATTGACCAAAGCTTGTGCATGAGCACTTAAAATTGCAATGGGGGTTTTTAGCTCGTGAGAAGCATTAGAAACAAAGGATTTAAGATTATTCATATCATCTAAAAGTTGTTTAGACATTATTTCTAAATCTCTACTCAAATCTCCTATTTCATCTTCTCTATGGATAATGATATCTTTAGGAAACTCTAAAGTAGAAATTTTTTTGGCAGTCTCTCTAAGTTTGCTCAAATCTTTGGTTAATCTTTTAGAAAAAGTTTGAGCTAGAAAAATAGAAAAACTTATAGCAAAAATAGAAGCTAAAAAGTTGAAGAAAAACATCTCTTTTTTATGTGACTCCATAACAGTAACAGAGGTCCAAATCATAAGCCATTCTCGATCGGAGATTTTATCAGTATAAATAAGAAGTTTAGCATCAATTCCTGGAATTTTATTAATAGAAAAATGGTTTTTTTTAAAATCAATTTTTCCATGAAGGAACCTTCGATTAAAAAAATCATTAGTTTTAAATGTGTTGTTTTTATTTTGATTTTTAATCCTAAACTCTACACCATACAAATCACGAATATCTTCCCTAAAAAATTCTAATTGCTCAGGATTTAAAACCATCTCTCTAATTTCATTGCTCACTTTAAGAATTAATTTTTTCTTTTTAAATTGATAAAAACTATCAAAAAAAGCAATGTTTAAAAGATAATTTATAAGCACTGTAATCAAAATAATAAAAATAGAGTAAAGAAATATTTTTTTAAAATAGTTGATTTTAAAGTTAAAATTAAACTTCATCAAAGCTGTAACCAACTCCTCTAATTGTTTTTATATGTTCACTATAAATACCAATCTTTTTTCTAACTCTTTTAACTAAAGTATCCACAGTTCTATCTTCCACATCCAATTCAAAGCCCCAAATTTCATTGAGTAGCATTTCACGGGTTAAGATTCTGTTTCTGTTTATGATAAAATATTTGAGTAAATCTAATTCTTTTTTAGAAAAATCTACAAAAATTCCATCAACTAAAAAAACATGTCTTTTGAAATCTAAATTTAATCCTTTAAATTTAAAAATAAAATCTGAATCTATTTTTAAATGTTTTTTTATTCTAATGAGCAAAACTTTTAAATTAAAAGGTTTAGTAACATAGTCGTCAGCTCCCAGTTCTAAGCCGTGTAGTTCATCAAAATCAGAGTCTCTAGCAGTCATGATAATAATAGGAACGTTTGTATCTTTTCTTAGTTCACTGCAAACATTCCAACCATTTTTTTTTGGAAGATTTATATCTAAAAGAACAAGGTCAGGTTTGACTTCATAAAATTTATCTATTCCTTCTTCACCATCTTTGGCAGTATGTACTATAAAATCATTTTGTAAAAGAGTATCTTCAATGATATTACAAAGATGAATTTCATCTTCTACAACTAAAATAGATTTTTTCATTTTTTCACATCCCCATAATATTATAATTTAATTATACAATATAATTGTGGCAAATAGGTGAATTTATTGAATTTTAATTATAAATATGTTATCCTTCATTGTAAAGTAATAAAATTTTAAAGGTTCTTTGTGATTAAAAGGGAAATGGGTGCAAAACCTATACGGTCCCGCCACTGTAAAGAGGATGAAACCATTATAGACCACTGATATTTTGTCGGGAAGGAGATGGAAGTAAAGTGAATCTAAGCCAGGAGACCTGCCTTTAAAAAATATTCTACCACGCGGAATGGGAGATGTATTAGACTATAACTTTTTTTGTTATATTGTTATCTGATGTATTTCCTCCAAAATTAAGAATTATGGGGGGTTTTTTTATGAAAAAAATATTATTGATATGTGCTTTGGGAATCTTAGCCCAAAGAAATGCTTATGCTCAAAGTGTGAAATTAGAAGACACTGTTGTTTCAGAAACAAATTTTGAAACGAATATTTTAGAGGTTGCAAAAAATGTTACTATTATAACTAAAGAGGAGATAGCAGAAAGTGGTTCTAAAACTTTAGGTGAAGTTTTAAGAAGAGTTCCAAG
>JBOFFH010000141.1:0-3547 GCA_051648485.1 Fusobacteriaceae bacterium | reverse complement strand
TCAGATATTTTAAAAAAGAAGAAGCTGAATGGGTTCTATTTCAAGAAATAGCTGAATAAAAAATATCGAAAAGATGCTACCTTAATTGGTGAGCATCTTTTTTTGTTTATGGTAAAAAGTTTGAAAAAAAGATAAAGAGTAGTAATGCTATATGAAGAAAAATAAACTTGGGGAAGTGTGAGAAAATAGTGGTAGAGAAAAAATTAAAAGATATAAACTTTGAAAAAATAGATGTGATAAAATATTATCCACATAGAGATGAAATAATCTCAGAAGTTTATTTTAATAAAAAATACGATAATATAATAATAGTAGATAAAAATATAAGCAAAGTAGATTATGCAGGGGCATTTTCATATAGAGAGTATACAAATTTACAAAATCAGTATATGAAAAAATACAAGTTAGTATATAGATTTTTAGAAAAAGAGTTACTTGAAAATTTTGAAAAAATAGAAGACATTTTGAATGAAAAAATAGAAATTCCATTTTTACCAATTAAAAATATAAATAGAGAAGGATTAGATGCTTCATATTTAGAGCATCATTTTGAAAAAGTTTTTTTTGAGATGTATGGAGATAGTTCTTTTAATTGTCTTATAAAAGAAGAACGATTTTTAGGATTCAATGGAGAAAATATTTTTGCTGATTATGTCATTGAGAAAGAAAAAAATAAAATTGTAATAGAAGAAAATGGAGAAAGTTATCATCATCCTCAAAAAATTGGAGAGGCAAGATACCTAAAACAAATTGAAAGACAGAATGCTCTGGTTTATCAAGGGTGTAAAGTATATAGATTTTCAATCAATGAAATAGAATTTAAAGAAAGAATGGTTGAAGAGATGGCAGTATATTTTGGAAAAAAAGAAAAGTTTATTCCACAAAATCTGATAACATCAAAAAGAAAGTATAAACTTTACCATCATCAAGAAATAACTTTAGATGGATTAAAAAATATGAGAGAAATAGGAGTCAAGTCTTTAGTTATAGTTCAACCTACAGGCACAGGAAAATCAACAGTAGGACAGGAAGATATAAAAGGATATTTATTAGAGCCTAATAATAAAGAAAAAAAAGTACTAATTTTAGTTCCAACAGTAGCATTAAAAAATCAATGGATAAAAAATCTGAAAGAATATTTTATAAATATCCAAGTAGGAGAATCAAAAGAAAATACAATTCAAATAAAATCTTATAACAAAATAGTTAGAGAAAAAAATGAATATTTGAAAAATGAATTTGGATATATTTTAATAGATGAAGCTCATCACAGTACAGCTCCAGGACTTACTAAAGTTATAAAATATTTTAATCCTGATTTTATTTTAGGAATGACTGCAACTCATGAAAGGTTAGATAATAAAAAGTTAGAAGATATTTTCTCTAAATTAGAAATAAATTTAACTTTAAAAGAAGCCATTGAAAAAGAAATTTGTTCTCCTATCAGAATTTTTAGATTAGAAAGTAATATAAATCTTTCAGAAGTAAGGTTTAAAGGAAAAGATTATGTAGTTGGAGATCTTGAAAAGAAAATAGTTGTTAATTCAAGAAATGAGCTTATAGCTGACACAATAAATAAATATTTTGGTAATAATTTAGAAAAATTTAAAGAGAAACAAGGGATAATATTTTGTGTAAATATAAAACATGCTGAGATTATGGCAAAACTTTTAAACAGTCGTGGAATAACTGCAAAAGCTGTTTCGGGAAAAGATAAGAATTCAAAAAAAAATCTTCAAGATTATTTAGATGGAAAAATAAGATTTCTTTGTTCATGTCAATTGATATCTGAAGGGTGGGACGCTCCAAAAACATCAGTAATTGTAATGGCTAGACCAACTATGTCAAAAGTACTTTATTATCAACAAATAGGAAGAGGAACAAGAAAAACTAAAGGAAAAGAATCACTTTATCTTATAGATGTAGTTGATAATTATGGATTTAATAGTGTTCCTTGGAGTGGAAATGCTATTTTTAACAATGTGAATTATTTACCTTTTAGTAATGTTGTAACTGGAATAAGAGATGTCGGTGGAGAGATAGTATTTATAGAACACCTTTTAGAAAGAGAAGTACAGTTAAAAGAGTTATCACTAGATACATTTGAAAATAAATATGGAGATATGATAAACTCTGAAGAATTAGCAAGAGAACTTTTTGTTTCTACAAGTACAGTTACATCTTGGATTAAAAAGAAGGAAATAAATCCAGATTTTTCAAGTGAGATAGGTAATGCTAAATATTATGGATTTTTACCTGAAAGAGTAGAAGAAATAAGAATTTTTAAAAAATTAAAAAAGAGAGACAATACAACTATAGATAAAGATTTTTGGGAATTTATAATGATTGGAGATTATACTTTTTCTTATAAAATAATATTTATGCTTTCTTTATTGAAGCATGTAGCTAAAGATGGAGAAAGTGACTTTGAAAAGGTAAAAAACGAATATAAAAACTATTATAAAAAAAGATTGAAAGACAATCTAGTTGTAGATAAGAAAAAGTGTCCTTATACAGAGGAGTATTTAGAAAATAATAAGGAAATTACAAAAAATATTATAGTTAATCCTTTCGAAAAATTTGAAAGAAAAAGATTTATGTATTATGGAAAAGATATTAAAAATATAGGTTTTAATTTTTATTTGTGGGAAAAGTTAACATCAAAAGATTTGAAAAAATTAAAGATAAAGATGTTAGAAGACTTAAAAAACTATTATAAAGATTTAGGTGGCGAAGGCGATATATCTCAATTTATCTAAAAAAAGGTAATATAGAAAAATAGGAGAAGAAATGTCAATAAAATATTATGAAAAAAATGCTAAGATATTTTTTGAAAATACAGTAAATACTGAAATGGAAGAACAATATAAAGATTTTCTAAAACGACTACCTTTAAATTCAAAGATATTGGATTTAGGATGTGGAAGTGGTAGAGATAGTAAAAGATTTATTGAATTGGGGTACAAAGTGACTCCTTTAGATTTGTCACAAGAATTAGCAAAATCGGCTGAAAAATATTTAGGTGAAAAAGTTATAGTAAAAGATATGAGAAAATTGAGTTACAAGAATGAGTTCCAAGGAATTTGGGCTTGTGCTTCTCTTTTACATATTGAAATAGATGAGCTAGAATCTGTATTTGAAAAATGTTATAATGCTTTAAAGGTCTTTGGTATTTTGTACGCTTCTTTTAAATATGGAGAAAAAGATTACGAAAAAGAAGAAAGACATTTTACTTGTTTTACTGAAGAGAGAATACATAATTTTTTAGAAAAAAGCAAATTTGAAACTCTAAATTGCTATGTAACTGGAGATGTTAGAGAAGGTAGAGAAAGTGAAAAATGGTTGAATATACTACTAACAAAAGGAGAAGAATAATCAATGAGTAAAATAATATTTTTTGATATAGATGGAACTATTTTAGATTATTTCAATGGAATAACTAAACTCACTGAAGGAGTAAAAGCGGCTATAAGAACTTTGAAAAATAGAGGAGATTATATTTTTGTAGCTACAGGAAGACCTTATGCTTTTTTGAATAATGAGATTT
>JBOFFH010000140.1:0-10042 GCA_051648485.1 Fusobacteriaceae bacterium | reverse complement strand
TAATGTTCTGACATCTTATTTAGTAAGAGATTAAAGCTTTCAATTGAAATTTTTTTGTTCATTTTGATAACATCCTCCAAATTTTTAGTTTCTTCTTTCAAGGTTAATTCTTCAAAAATCTTTTGTTCATTGCTCAATTTAATAGTACACTTATTTGACTCGATAGTCAAGGTTTATTTGAACAGTTATTCAATTTATGAATGCGAGTTCAAAAAAAGCCTTGACTATTTTTTTATTATCATATAAAATTAAAATTGAATAGAAAATTATTGCTCAATTTTTAAGTCGTTTTTCAAGGTTAAATCACTAGGAGGATTTAATGATAGTAAATTTTAGTATAAACAACAAAATATTTTCATGTGATTCAAAAAAAACAATATTAGAAGTAACAAAGGAAAATAATATTGAAATTGATACTTTATGCTTTATCAAAAATTGTTCAGGTACAGAAGAATGTGGTATCTGTAGAGTTGAAGATTTAAACACAAAAAAACTTTTAAAAGCCTGCTCTACTAAAGTAGAAGAGGGAATGAAAATAAATACTGCTTCTAGATTAGTTCAAGAAGCTAAAAAAGATAGAGTAGTAGAACTATTAAATGAACATAATTTTAGTTGTGGAAGCTGTAAAAGACTTTCAAACTGTGAATTTTTGGAACTGATTAAAAAAACTGGTGCTAAAAAAACTGAATTAGCTAGTTGCACTCAAAATACTGATTCTTTAGACAATAGAAGTAAAGCTATCTCTTTAGATAGAAGCAAATGTTTAAGATGTGGTAGATGTGTTACAGTTTGTAGAGAGAAAATAGGTACAAGTATTATAAAATTAAATAAGATAAATGGAGAAGTTTTAGTTGGTCCTGAAAAATTAAGATGTTTTGATGATACTAATTGCTTACTTTGTGGACAATGTGTTGCTTCTTGTCCTGTAGGAGCATTAACTGAAATATCTCATACTGAAAAAGTAATGGATGCTCTTCAAAATTCAGAAAAGCATGTTGTTGTTGGAATGGCTCCTTCTGTTAGAACAGCTTTAGGAGAACTTTTTGGATTAAAAGTTGGAGTAGACGTTACTAAAAAAATATATTCAGCTTTAAAACTTATTGGTTTCAAAAAAATATTTGATGTTAATTTTGCAGCAGATATAACTATTGTAGAAGAAGGAACTGAATTAATAGAAAGAGTTCAAAATAATGGAACTTTCCCAATGTTTACTTCTTGTTGCCCTGGATGGGTTAGATTTATAGAAAACTATAAACCTGAATACATTAAAAACTTATCTACAGCAAAATCTCCACAACAAATATTCGGTGCAGCTACTAAAAATTATTATCCAAATGCTGAAAATTTAGATCCTAAATCTATTTTCACTGTTTCTATAATGCCTTGTACTGCTAAGAAATACGAAAGTGAAAGAGAAGAGATGGAAACTCATAATATAAGAGATATAGATGCTGTTCTTACAACTAGAGAGCTAGCTGATCTTATAAAAAAACATAATATAGATTTCAATAAATTAGGGGATTCAGAAGCTGATTCTATAATGGGAGAATATACTGGTGCTGGGACACTATTTGGTGTTACTGGCGGAGTTATGGAAGCTGCTATAAGATCGGTTAAAGATATTCTTGAAGGTACTTCTTTTGAAAACATTGAATACACTGATGTTAGAGGATTTGAAGGAATTAAAGAAGCTACTGTTACAATTGCAGGTAATGATTACAACTTGGCTATTGTAAGTGGTGGAACTAATATATTCAATTTCTTTGATAAAAATTTAGTAGAAAAAAATAATTACCATTTTGTTGAATTTATGGTTTGCCCTGGTGGATGTATTAATGGTGGTGGACAACCTCATTTAAAGCAAGCTATTAAAAATGACTCTGATTTTAAAGAATTGAGAGGAAATGTTTTATACACTCAAGATAAGAATTGTGAAATTAGAAAATCTCATAAAAATCCAACAGTGGTATCTATGTATGAAAATTATATAAATAAGGAAAAAGGAAGAAATCATCATTTATTCCATACAACTTATAAAAATAGAAAAGATGTATAAGTTTTAAAATAAATCCCCATCGTGATTGCTCATGGTCGGGATTTTGTATTTTACATAACTTCATTTTACAATTGAACAAAATTTATTTTGAATAGGGGTGATAAATTATGTATTTTAAAAATTTTATTGTGATAGGTATAAGCCACAAGGAATTGAACTTAGAAGAACGTGAAAACTTTATAAAAATGCAGCCTATAAAAAAAATTGAGCAACTATATTCTGTAGGGAAAATATCAGGATATGTGAATCTCACTACTTGTTTGAGAGTAGAAATTTATATTCATATTCCAAAGCATGTTAAAGTTGAAGAGATATTAGATGAATTCAAAGAATATAAAATTTTTCATAAAAATAGTCATGAAGCTGTAAATTATCTTTTCAGAGTTGCCTGTGGATTTGAATCAATCATAAAAGGTGAAGATCAGATACTGGCTCAGATAAAAAAATCTCACTTTGAGTCTATGGAATCAAAAGTCTCTACGAGTGTAACTAATGTGATTTTTAATAAAGCTATTGAACTTGGAAAAAAATTCAGACACCATAGTAAAATATGTCATAATTCCTTATCTTTAGAAGGAATATCTTTGAAATTTATAAAATCTCAAGTTGAGTCAATTGAAGAGAAAAAAATTCTTCTTTTAGGATTAGGAGAGCTTTCAGAGTCCATAATGAAACTACTTTTGAAAGAAAAATGTAAAAAAATTACTATAACAAATAGAAGTCGTCTTAGAACAGAAGAAATTCAGCAGGAATATCCTGTTTCAATAATAGATTTTCAAGAAAAAACAGAGTCAGCAGCAGAGCACGATATAATAATATCTGCAACTTCAGCTCCTCACTATATTATTCAAGAAAAAGAATTTGTATCAAAGATGAAAAAAGATAAGAATTATATATTTTTGGATCTTGCAGTTCCTAGAGATATTGAAGAAAATTTAAATAATTATTCGAATATAAAGGTATATAACTTAGATGATGTCTGGGGAGTTTACTATAAGAATTTAGAAAATAGAGAAAATCTTCTTTATGAATATGAGTATCTTTTAGCCGAACAGATAGAAAGTCTGAATAAATGGTTTAGATATAGTGGAAAATTGGCATAAAATAGAAAAAAGCCCTTGAAAAAGGGCTTTTAACTTTTTAAAAGAGGTTTAAGGGAAATATCAAAGAATAGTTCCACCTCTTTTTTTATATCTACATTTTGATTAAAAACATCTACCATTTCTTCGTAACTTTTAACATCGGTTACTTGAACTTGGGTATCTTCTATAAACATAAGAAGTAGCTTGGTAAAAGCAGCACTTTGAAATCTACCTATTCTTACAAGGTCGTTATGATATTTAGTAGAGATTTTATCTAAATTAGCCAAAAGTATTTTTTCGAAAAATTGTTCTCTTTTAAAATATTCATCAAAGGTCATATGAGCTTCTCCATTTTCAAATATTTTAGCAAAAAGAAAAAGGTTATATCTTCCTTTTTGTAGATTGAGTCTACGTTCCAACATAAGTTTTAGTTTATCTTCAAAACTTATATCCAATTTTTCAATATTTTCCAAAAAAACTTGTCTGTTATATATTGAATCTTCCATAATTTCTTGAAGAAGATGCTCTTTACTTTTGTAATAATAGTAAATACCACCTAGCGCAATTCCCAGTGATGAAGCAATATCTCTAATAGTTGTATTTCTAATACCTTTTGCAGCAAACATAATAGTTGCTACGGTTTTTATTCTTTCTTTTTTTGAATCCATAAATTCCTCCTAATTATTGTGTTGATTAATTTTGTAAATTTTTTCAAAGAATAGATAAATTATTAATTTTTATTTGAATACAAAAATTTAGATTGTTTTCTCATAAAAAATAATCAAAGGAGGATACAAATAAAATTCAAAAATTGTTTTTTTAAGTTTAAATTCTTTTACTAATTTAAATTATTTAAGTCGGAATAATATTATACTACTTTTTAGCTTTATTTCAAGAAAAATTTATCATTTATAAAAAAAAATGAACGGAATAATTTTATATGGTATAATTAAAATAAAAAAATTTGGAGGTTTTTGTGGAAAATAAAATTTTGAAATATAATATGGATAAAATAAATTTAGAAGATTTTGGAACTATAGACTTACAAGCTTTTATTTCTGAATTGAAAGAAAAAAATGTAGAGATAGCTGGAATTATACCTTTAGAAGATGGAGAAGAATTTGCGAACTTTATATTGAAAGATTTGAAATTGGATCTTTATTGGGACATTGTTTATCCTGAAGGGTTAAGCAGTTTGATTAGTGTTGAAAATAAAGAACTAGTTATGGGAGATTATAAATATTTGGTAGCTTTTAAAGAAAAAGAAAAAAAAGAATATGTATATTGGTTTTCTGCTTATAAAAATTTAGAAAATATATCTAAAGAGTTAAAATTAATAGAAGATTAAAATTTAAAAGCAAATAATTTATGAGTGGAGGGAAAAAATGCTAAACAATAATTTAGAATCGATTCTTAAATATAATAAGGAATTTGTTGAGAATCATGAATATGAAAAGTTTAACACAAGTAAGCATCCAGATAGAAAAATGGTAATAGTTAGTTGTATGGATACTAGACTTACAGAACTTTTGCCAAATGCTATGTCTGTAAAAAATGGAGATGCAAAAATTATAAAAAATGCTGGTGGGGTAATAGTTCATCCCTTTGGCAGTGCAATGCGTAGTATATTAGTTTCGATATATTCTTTTGATGTAAATGAAGTTTACATAGTTGGACACGAAGAGTGTGGAATGGCAAATTTGGATACAAATTATATAGTGGAAAAAATGTTGAATAAAGGAATAAGTGAAAAAACAATTAATGTTCTTCATAATTCTGGAATAGATGTGGAAAAGTGGTTGAGTGGATTTTCTTGTGTTGATGAATCTGTGAGAAAAAGTGTAGATATAGTAAGAAATCATCCCCTTTTACCTAAAGATGTAGCTGTGCACGGATTAGTGATTCATCCCACTACAGGGTCTTTAAGACTCATTGATAATGGATACAAGCACTAAAATTAAAAGTTAAAATAGAACTAAAAACACACATTGAAACTAAAAAATATCAATGTGTTTTTTTAGTTAAAATTACTAAATATTGTAATTTTTAGTATAAAATGATATAATACAACGTTAATATTATAAAATAGTTTTAAAGGAGATAAAAATGTTTAAATTTGAGTTAACAACTAAAAAAGTTGTGGCAATAGGAATAGGTGCAGCACTATATAGTGTTCTTTCGGCAGTTATGATACCCATAGGACCGAATACTTCTCTTAGAATAGCTGTGGCAATTCTTACTATATTTGGAGTTATGTTTGGCCCAGTAGTAGGATTTTTAGTTGGATTTATTGGACATTCTCTAAATGATATGATAATGTGGGGAAGCGTATGGTTTTCTTGGGTATTTCTATCAGCAATAATAGGACTTTTTTCTGGATTCATAAAATATAACAAAGCTTTTAACTTAGAAAAAGGTATAGTCCCAATAAAAAGTATAGTTTTGATGTATTTGTACGCACTTATAGGAATGATAATGGCTGGAATAATAGCTTATATTGGAGATGTTTATTTTTATGGTGAACCTGCGGAAAAAGTTTTTATTCAGATAATATTAGCTTCTTTAAGTAATTTTGCAATAACTGCTATAGTTGGTATCCCAGCTATTCTTGCAATTGCTAAAAAAAATAAAAAACACAGTAATTTAAGTGAAGAGTAAAATTTACAAGGAGATTTATAATGAATATAATTGAATTTAAAAATTTCAGTTTTAAATATGACAATCTTTCAAAGCCTACTCTTAAAAATATAAATCTCACTATAAAAAAAGGAGAAAAAGTTCTTATTGCAGGTTCTAGTGGAAGTGGAAAATCTACACTAGGACACTGCTTAAATGGTTTGATTCCTTTTGCTAAAAAAGGAAAGATAGACGGTGAAATTTTAGTAGATAAAATTTCTACAAAGAATTCTTCTATTTTTGAACTTTCTAAAAAAGTAGGAACTATTTTGCAAGATCAAGATTGTCAATTTGTAGGATTAAGTGTAGGGGAAGATGTAGCCTTTATAGATGAAAATTATAATGTTTCTACTGAAGAGATGCATTATAAGGTTGAAAGAGCTCTTATAAATGTAGATATGTTAGAAGATATAAAGAAAACTCCTCAAGAATTGTCTGGAGGTCAAAAACAAAGAATTTCTCTTGCAGGAATTATGAACAGTGATGCCCCTATTCTTCTTTTAGATGAGCCTTTGGCCAATTTAGATCCTGCTAGTGGAGCTAAAACTGTAAGATTAATAAATGATATCAACAATCATTGTGATGCCACAGTAATAGTTATAGAGCACCGTATTGAAGAGGTACTGGAAGGAAATTTTGACAGAGTTATAATAATGGAAAAGGGAGAAATTGTTGCAGATAGCACTCCTGATAAAATTTTAAGAGAGGGAACACTTATCCAATATGGATTGAGAGAGCCTTTATACATAGATGTTTTAAGGTATGCAGGGATAGATTTAAAAGAAATAGATGTTTATCCTATTGAAAAATGTCTGACACCAGAGGTTGTTGAAAAATTAAAAAAATGGTGTGAAAAAACAGAAATTAAAAATTTTAAGAAAAATGAAAAAATAATGGAAATTAAAAATTTAAGTTTCTCTTATGATGGATTGAAGCAAAATTTAAGTGAAATAAATTTTTCTCTCGATAAAGGAGAAGTTTTAGCTATTTTAGGAAACAATGGGGCTGGAAAATCAACTCTTTCTAAAGTAATCACTGGAATTGAAATGAATAAACATGGAAAAATAGTTTTTTTAAATGAAGATATTTCAAAGCATTCTATTAAAAAACGTTCAGAGTACATTGGCTATGTTATGCAAAATCCTAATCATATGCTAACTCAAGATAGTGTTTTAGATGAAGTCGAACTGGGAATAAAATTAAGAAAAATAAAAAATAGTAAAGAATTGGCAGAAAAAACTTTAAAAATTTGTGGTTTAAATCATATAAAAAATTGGCCGGTTACAGCCCTTAGTTATGGACAGAAAAAAAGAGTAACGATTGCTGCAATCTTAGCTCTTAACCCTCAAGTTATTATTTTAGATGAACCAACAGCAGGTCAAGACCACAGTCATTATCTTGAATTTATGAATTTTGTAAAAACTTTAAGTGAAAAAGGTATAGCAATAATTCTTATAACTCATGACATGCACCTTTCTTTAGAATATGCTCATAAAGCATTGGTTCTTTCTGGTGGAAAAATTTTAATGGAAGCTAGACCTTCACAAGTTTTTAGTGATAAAGAAATAATGAAAAAAGCTAATTTGAGAGAAACTTCACTTTTGAAACTGGCTGAACTCATAAATGTTTCAGGAGAACTTATGGCTGAAACTTTTATAAAATATGAGGTGGAAAAAAGATGTCGAGAACAGGAATGCTGTATATAGATAGAGAATCTCCAATACATAGGTTAGATGGAAGTGTAAAGCTACTTATGATGCTTCTTTGGATAGGAGGAGTTTTTCTTTTTAATGATTTTAGAATATTTTTAGGATTTTTTATCTTTGGAATAGGTTTGTTAAAAATAGCAAAAATAAAAATAAAAGAGATAAAACCATTGTTTGTTTTTATTTTATTATTTACTTTTATGAATTCATTTTTTCTTATGCTAATAACACCCCAGTACGGAAATTTATTGACAGGAACTAAAAAAGTGATAATGACTATTTTAGGGAGAACGATAACTTTGGAAACTCTTTGGTTTGCAATCACTCTTTCTATGAAATACATAGCTATTTTTCCAATTATGTCACTGTTTATTTTTACAACTCACCCAACTAGATTTGCTAGTAGTTTAAATAAAATAGGAGTTCAATACAAAGTAGCTTATGCAATAAATATAGCACTTAGATATATTCCAGATTTGAGAGATGAATTTATAATAATTATGAAAGCACAAGAAGCTAGAGGAATTGCTTTTAAAAAAGGTGATGCAAATTTAATCACAAGACTTAAAAATTATAAAAATATAGTTGTACCTTTGGTTATTTCTTCTTTGAACAGAATAGACACAGTAACTAATGCTATGAATCTTAGAGGTTTCGGAATAGAGAAAAATAGAACTTGGTATGGAGAGAAAAAATATAACAAAATCGATTTTTTATTTCTCTTGAGTTCAATCACTCTTTTTATTGTGACTATCATAATAAAGCAAAAGTTTTTCAAGAGTTTTTGGTACCCGTTTTAAAAGAATATCATATTTTTAAATAAAAAATAGTTTTTAACAGGAGGATTTATTATGGAAAAGAAAAACAAGATTCAAGATATCAAGTCAAAAAAAGAAGTGATTTTACAAAAATTAGCTGGTTATTATGAAGAAATATTTAAATTGAACTGTGAAGAAACACAATTAGAGTATAGTTTTCCAGAAAATTATCAAGTGAGAAAGTTTACTGTGGAAAATGTTAATGGAAAAGTTCTTACTTTTGGAAAAATAAATCTTAAAAAAATGAACTCTTACGAGTGTGAAATTTGGGCTTATCAACTTAAAAGAAATGGAACTTACTACACAAATTCAGAGCCAGTAACTAAAGAGCTTCTTTCTAAAATTAATTGGTTAGAAATAGAATAATATGAAATATAGCCCTGTGGAACTTTTTTCACGGGGCTATAATTTTTATGGTAAAATAAAATAAAAATTACGAGGTGATATTATGTATAAAAAATTGAAGAGTTTCAAAAATGAGATGTTAGAAAAAGGTAAGTTCTCAAATATTTACAAAGGAGTTTTGGGAGCACTAAAAAATTATAAAAGATCTAACTCAAATCTTTGGGTAAGCTCTCTTTGTTATTTTTCAGTGCTGACTCTTATACCGATTTTAGCAATATCTTTCAGTATAGGTCGTTGGCTTGGAATAGATGAATTTTTAAGTAAACAGCTTTATAAAAATTCTCCATTAGATGAATCTAGTTTGACTTTTCTTTTGGAAACTGCCCAAAATCTTTTAGAGAATACGAGAAATGGAGTTTTAGCAGGAGTAGGTTTTATTTTTCTTGGTAGTGTTGTTATTTCAATGTTTTCATTGGTAGAAAAAGCTTTAAATAGTATTTGGGGAATAGAGCAGGAAAGAGGATTTTTTAAAAAGGTTTCAGATTATCTGAGTGTATTTTTAACTTTTCCACTTATGATACTTTCTATGAGCATATTGAGTGGAAGTGCTTTTGATTTAATATATCTTTCTAAATATATAAATATTATGGCTAGTTATGTATCTATTTGGGTTTTCTTTATTATTTTTTATTCAGTGATGCCAAATACCAAAGTTAAACTTGTTCCTACTATAATTTCAAGTTTTTTTGTATCTTTTCTTTTTAATCAAAGTAACTACATATTTTTAAAATTACAAATTTTAATAGTAGCTTACAATAAAATTTATGGAAGTTTTTCGATTATATTAATTTTTCTTATTTGGTTAAAAGTTATTTGGTTTCTTATTTTAACAGGAGCACATCTAACTTATATATTGCAAAACACCCAAAATTTGATAGAAAGTACAAATGTAAGGAATTTTAATTTTTCGAGCGAATCTAAAATAACAATATTAATTGCAGGATTTTTTGTGAAAAATTTTAAGCTGAACGGACGAGGTTTAGATAAAGTTCAAATTGGAAAATATTTTAATATACCTATATTTTTAGTGGAAAAATCTTTGAAAAAACTTTTAAAATTGAAAATTATAAATCAAATAATTCCTTTAAAAAATGAAGAAAACGTAGAAGAAGAAAATATATATAAACTGGCAGGCGAATGTGGAAATTTGAAAATAAAAATTTTATATAGTATGTTGGAAAATTATGGTACCAATTATCATTTAGAAAAAAATATAGATAGTTCAGATTTTGAAAAATCTCTTTCAGAAATTGAGACATTATTAAATTAAAAAGGAATTATAAAGTTTATTTTTAATAA
>JBOFFH010000139.1:0-5394 GCA_051648485.1 Fusobacteriaceae bacterium | reverse complement strand
AACAAATTACAATTTAAAGATATTTTAATTGAAAATAAAAATCCTTTTCGAGTATTTATTATTGATTCGTTTTTACCCTCTATTGGTTTAATAGCTTCATCTAATTTTCTCGTATTACGAAAAAAAAATTTTACTAATAGAGATGATGAAAACAATAAAATTTGCCCAGACTTAGTTTTTTTATTTTTAAAAAGTAAAATGGTGAATAAAATTTTTCAAAGTTATACTGAAAATAAGCTTGTGATTAATCAAGATGAATTAGGAGAAATAGAATTTTTGGATATATCTATTGAACAACAAAATGAATTGATTTCTAGATATAAAACTATTAGTCTAAGAAAAAAAGAAGCACTAGAACTAAAAAAAAAAATAGAGCTTCAATTTTCAGATGATAACAAAAGGCTTCAAAAAGAGATAAATAAATTAATGATTTAATTATAATTGGAGGAGGACTAATGGATAATAAAATAATCGAAGATGGTTTAAGTGAAATGGAAAAATAAAATTATAATAAATACATAATAGACTTTAATAAAGATTTATTTGAAGAAAAATATGCAAGAATTATAAATAATTTCAAGTCAAAAAATAAAGGATGATTAAATGCAATTAATATTAGGTATTTATATATTTTTAATACTAATCTATTTGGTAATAATTTATTCAAAAATGAATATTTCTTTAAAAAATGAAATTAATAAAAAAAAGAATATATTAGAAAAAAAATTAAAAATAGAAGAAGAAAAATTATATAGTAAAGAAGGTTATGATAAGTTTGGCTACAATAAAGAAGGTTACGATAAAGAAGGTTATGATAAATCTGGCTATAATAAATCTGGATTTAATAGAATAGGTTATAATAAGTTTGGCTACAATAAAGAAGGTTATGATAAATCTGGCTACAATAAAGAAGGTTATGATAAATCTGGTTATAATAAATCTGGATTTAATAGAATAGGTTATAATAAGTTTGGCTACAATAAAGAAGGTTACGATAAAGAAGGTTATGATAAATCTGGCTACAATAAAGAAGGTTATGATAAACCTGGCTACAATAAAGAAGGTTATGATAAATCTGGTTACAATAAAAAAGGTTATGATAAATCTGAATTTAATAGAATAGGTTATAATAAGTTTGGCTACAATAAAGAAGGTTATAATAAAAAAGGCTATAATAAAGATAATATTTCAAAAGAAACAGGGACATTGTATAATGAATCTGGATTTAATAGAATAGGTTATGATAAGTTTGGCTACAATGAAGAAGGTTATGATAAATCTGGCTATAATAGAGAAGGTTATAATAAATCTAGTTATGATAAATTTGGCTATAATAGAGAAGGTTATAATAAAAAAGGCTACGATAAATCTGGATTTAATAAAGATGATATTTCAAAAGAAACAGGAACATCATATGATAAATTTGGCTATAATAGAGAAGGTTATAATAAAAAAGGCTATAATAAAGATAATATTTCAAAAGAAACAGGGACATTGTATAATGAATCTGGTTATAATAAAGAAGGTTATAATAAAGAAGGTTACGATAAATTTGGATTTAATAAAGATAATATTTCAAAAGAAACAGGAGCATCATATGATAAATTTGGCTATGATAAAGAAGGTTATGATAAATCTGGATTTAATAGAATAGGTTATAATAAGCTTGGTTACAATGAAGAAGGTTATGATAAATCTGGCTATGATAAAGAAGGTTATGATAAATTTGGATTTAGTAGAATAGGTTATGATAAATCTGGTTACAATAAAGAAGGACATGATAAATCTGGCTATGATAAAGAAGGTTATGATAAATTTGGATTTAGTAGAATAGGTTATAATAAGCTTGGTTACAATAAAAAAGGTCATGATAAATTTGGCTATGATAAAGAAGGTTATGATAAATTTGGATTTAGTAGAATAGGTTATAATAAGTTTGGTTACAATAAAGAAGGACATGATAAATCTGGCTATGATAAAGAAGGTTATAATAAATTTGGATTTAACAGAATAGGTTATAATAAGCTTGGTTACAATAAAAAAGGTCATGATAAATCTGGCTATGATAAAGAAGGTTATGATAAATTTGGATTTAACAGAATAGGTTATAATAAGTTTGGTTACAATAAAGAAGGACATGATAAATCTGGCTATAATAAAGATAATATTTCAAAAGAAACAGGAACATTATATAATAAATCTGGCTATAATAGAGAAGGTTATAATAAAGAAGGTTATCATATATCTGGTTATAATAAAAAAGGCTATAATAAAGATAATATTTCAAAAGAAACAGGAACATTATATAATAAATCTGGTTATAATAGAGAAGGTTATAATAAGTTTGGCTACAATAAAGAAGGTTATGATAAAGAAAGTTACGATAAATTTGGATTTAATAAAGAAGGTTATGATAAAGAAAGTTACGATAAATTTGGATTTAATAAAGAAGGTTATGATGCATATGGCTACAACAAATCTGGTTATGATGTATTTGGTTATGATAAAAATTGTTGTGATAAAAATGGCTATGATTCATATGGCTATGATAAGGATGGCTGTGATAAAAATGGCTATGATCCATATGGTTACAATAAAGATGGTTATGATATAAAAGGCTATGACAGTAAAGGCTACAATATTAAAAGTTCCAATGAAGTTTTAGGTAATTTATCAGTAGTTTCTTCTAATAAATTACCTAAAACTAATATAAAGAAAAATATACTTTCAAAAAAAGGATTTAGTTATAATTATATTATCAATTATTTTCCGAAAAGATTTTCTGTTGACAAGAATGATACTTCTAACAAATATTTAATTTATGATTTTAAAGATGGTAAACAAAATCAAAAATTTATATCTATGCTCTCAAAATTTATTTTAGAAAATTATGCATTTTCTAGCGAGACAATACTTTTGCCTATTCCATCATCAAAAAAAGATACAAATTATAATAGATATTATAATTTGTTAAATGGAATTTCAAGAGAAATTGGTATAAAAAATGGATTTGATTGTATAAGTGTAGAATTTGATAGAGAAGCTAAACATTTATCAACAGAATTTAATAAACAAGCTAAAAATTATAAAATAGATCATAGTAGAGTAAAAGACAAAAATATAATTCTTTTAGATGATATAATAACAACAGGTAGTGGATTTGTAGATTTAGGAAATGAATTATTAGCTTTAGGAGCCAAAGATGTGGTGGGATTATTCTTAGGAGAAACAAAATCTCAAAGAGATTGGGATACTAAATATGGCCATGAGCTTGCCAAAAGTTAGTATAGATTAATTTTTATTTTTAAGTTTTAAATATAAAAAAATTAAAAATTTAAGGAAGGTGGATAAAATTGTACTCTAATGAAGAAATGATACTATTTTCATTAATATATTCAGATGTAGAGGAAGGAAGATTTGGAAGGCCATATTTAAGTCACAAAGCTTTATACGCTATTTTTTGGCAATCAATATCTGAGAATTTAAATATTTTTGAAATGGATAACATAATAAATTTAAAAAATCTATTTTTGAATTCTATAAATAAATTGAAAGAGCAGGGTAAAATAAGAGAAGAGGAAAAGTATTTAGAAGAGCTAAATTCCTATTTTATTGAAAATAAATCTAGATTTTTATCTCTAAAAGAAAAAATAGATGAGCAAATAAAATTATGTGAACTTCATAACATAAAATATAAAACTTATTTTTCAAAAGACTATCCAATTAGTCTTAAAGAATTAAAAGATCCACCTTTTGTAATTTATTATAAAGGTTATCTTCCAAAAAATTCTGAACTAGAAAAATCTTTAGCTATTATTGGATCAAGAAATCCTGAAGAAAAATATGGAAAAGAAGTGGCAAAAAAAATAGGAGAAATACTGACGAATAGTGGATGGTGGAATATTAGCGGACTTGCTGTTGGATGTGATGAATACGGACATATAGGGTCTTTAAATGCGGGAGGAGCAACAGGTGCTATACTTGCTCATGGATTAGCTCAACCAATATTTCCAAAAGAGAATAATAGTTTAGCAGAAGAAATATTGGCTAAAGATGGCTTTTTACTGTCTGAAATTCCACCAACTGTAAAGTTATCTTCGATCTTTTTAGTATTAAGAGATCGGCTTCAGAGTGGAATGACTAAAGGGATATTTGTGGTTGAAACTTCTGAAAAGAGTGGAACCTTGCATACAGTAAAATATTCACTTGAGCAAGATCGTTTTACATTAGTTTGGGATCCTTCTAATGTAAAAGATTTGATGAATTCTAAAGAGATAGAGGGGAATTTGATTCTTTTAAAAAAGAAAAATGGAACACTTTCACCTAATGTCCCTAAAAAATTATTTTCTAATATCATAGGAGTTGAAACTTCAAAAATTCTAAAAGAAAAACTTGAAGAAATTGAAAAAAAACAATTTAAAATTATTTCAGGAGATGAAAAAAAAATTGTTAAGGAAATTCTTAACTTTAAGCAAGTGAGTTTGTATAATGATAAAAAATAATTAAAAAGGTGTGTTTAAAATGTCAAAAAAAAGATTAGCTATTTATGATTTAGATAATACTCTTATTAACACAGAAGAATTAAAAGATCTCAGAGAATCAAGAAATTGGAAAGAAGTATATAAAAATTTTGATAAAACTATTTTAAATAAAAAAATACGTAATTATATTGAAAATTTGAATTCTAAAATTTTTGATTACTACATAGTAGTCACATCCTCTCCTAAAGTTTATGCTGAAAAGCTTTTAAAATATCATAATTTTCTTGAAGGAGTAAAAATTATTGGATATCATGATACAAAAAAAAGAAAACCATTTGCTGACCCTTACTTAAAAGCTCTTGAAAATTTACAGGATTATGATGAAATTTATGTTTTTGGAGATAATGAAAAGGATTTTTTAGCTGCTGAAGAACTAGAAAAATCAATAAATAAGAAAGTTTTTAAAGTCGGATGTAGTTGGTATGTTAAATGTGATTTTTTAAATTTGGATAGAGAATTAAAATTAGAAGAAATTTAAAAAGTAAAACAAATATTTTGTCTTCTTGGTTATTAAGGGTATAATACTGTTAATAGCTAAGAAGTTTTTTTTTGGCTAAAAAATCAAATGAAAAATACTATTATTATGGTATGTATTAGAATATTATCTATCTAAACTAAGGAGGTCCCGAAATGAGTTTTAAAGATTTAGAAGAAGAAGAGGAAATTTTAGACAATGATGATTCTTTATTTGAAAATGATTTTGAAGATGATTATTTCTTTGAAGAAGAAGAGGATGATTTTGAAGATGACGGAGATTTAGAAGAAGAGTGGGAAGAAGAATCTAAAGAATTGAGGGAAACTGAAAGAGGATTTAGTCGTGCAAGATTACCTGAACCAGATTTTAATTTTTAAC
>JBOFFH010000138.1:0-15538 GCA_051648485.1 Fusobacteriaceae bacterium | reverse complement strand
AAGTATTTATTGGATTATTAAAATCTATGAAGAAAAAAGGATTTGTTCAATCTTTTTATATAACCTCTAGTGAAATTTTAGCAGAACTAGGCCTAGAAAATAAAATATATTATAAAAAAGTAAAACAAGCTATTTTAAGATTATCTAAAACAAGTTATGAATTTAAAAATACACTTTATGCTAATAAAATTAATAGTACTGTAGAAGAAACTATAAGTACTAAGATGCTAGATATAAGAATAATTCAATTGGCTAAAGATAAGAAAATAAAAGAATACTATAATGATAATAGAATAAAAGAAGTTTATGAGATAAATATTTCTAAGCATTTTTATGAAAATATAATTAGAAAAGGTTATATGGTATATGATGCTAACATTTTACTAGAAATAGAAAGTTCTGTTTCTAGAACCATATATATGTTGATAAATAAACTGAGATTTACAAAACTTTATTTAAAGTTACCTGTTATATATTTAATTAAAAGAATTCCTTTGAAATACGATGATAAAAATTTAGGAAGAACAGTAAAAATTCTAGAAAATTCTTGTAAAGAACTTCTGAGAAATAAATTGCTAGAAAATTATGTAGTCATAAAAAAAGGAAGTTGGAAAGATGCAGAAATAGAGTTTTATTTTTCAGAAGAACATAATCAAATAAAACAACTACAATTTTTTGATGATAAAAATCATTTTAATAATATATTAGAAAATTTACCTAAAGATGATTTTATAATTAGTTATACAGAAGAAGAATCTTTATCTATGCTAAATCAAGTAAAATTAGAGGTAGTTAAAATAGAGCCAAATATAGAAGATGTGGAAAAAATAATAAATATTCTTCCTAAAAAAGCTAAAGAATTGAAAACACTTCCAAAATTTATAAAAGTTTCTATTCAGCAATATGGAATAGAATACATAAATTTAGTTGCTGAATATATAAAAGAACAAAAACCTAAAAGTGTTCTAGGATATTTTGCTAAAGCTTTGCAAAATGGTTGGGCTGATGAATATATTTTGAATAAAAAATTGAAATTTTCTAAAGAAAATATTAAAAAAGAAGTTTCTCAAGAAAAATCAGAAGCGGATGAGGAATTAAAAATCACCAAAGAAAAATATTTAGCCATTTCTGATTCTGATAAGAAAAAATTAGAAACAGAGGGTTATAAAGATTATGTTGAAAAATGTGGTGGCAAAGAGAGTTCTAGTATAAAAACAGCTTTTAAATTAGGAAAGAATTTTATAATGGCAAAGTATCTTTTAGAGAAAAAATATTTTGAAACTTCACAACAAATTTTAACCACTTTTAAAGAGGAAGTAAAGATAGAAAAAAAGATTAAAGAAGAAAAAGAAACAAAACCATTAAAAAAAGTTCAAGAAAAAACTATGAATAAAATAGAAATAATAGATGTTTCAAAAAATATTTTCAAAATAGAAAAAGAGTATACAGATTTTGTAGAGTTTAAATTTGATGCTTTTGAGCAACTGGAAAATAAACTTTCCTATTCTCTTTTGAAAACTATTATGAATTTTCTTACAATGGAAGAATATTACAGAGGCCAAAAAGAGGGGTATAAACTGGAGTTTAAATTTGTATTTCAGGGGAAAAGTTTAATATATGTTGAAAAATTAGATTGATTATTTAGGGGGAATAAATTTTGAAAAAAATAGTAATAGCTAATAACAAAGGAGGAGTAGCAAAAACTACTTCAGTTATGAATTTAGTAGGGTATTTTTCAAGGAAAAAATACAAAGTATTAGCAATAGATTTAGACCCACAGGGAAATTTAACAGATTCTTTAGGAATAAATTTAGAAGATTTACCTACAACTGGTTATGATGCAATGAGAGAAAAAAATCTAGAACCATACTTGATTTCGATAAATGAATACGTAGATTTACTTCCAAGTAATTTAGATTTAGAAAGAGCTAATTTAGATTTTGTATCTACTTTAGGAAGAGAGCTTCTTTTAAAAAAAGCTCTTGCCAAGGTAGAAAAAAATTATGATTTATGCATAGTTGATACCTCTCCTAATTTATCTACATTAACTTTAAATGCACTTTCTTGTGCTGACTCGATATATATTCCTCTTCGTAGTGGATATTTTGAAATGAGAGGAGCTTCTATGCTTTTAGAAGTAATAGAAGAGATAAAAGAAGATTTAAATCCTAATTTAAAAATTGGTGGAGTATTTTTAACTCAGTACAACGGAAGAGTTAATATGACTGCTGAAGTAATAGAACAATTAGAGGGGTATTTTGGAGAATTACTTATGAAAACAAAAATTCGTAATAATATATCTTTAGTTGAAGCCCCAGCACTTATGCAAAATATTTTTGATTATAAACCAAATTCCAATGGAGCAAAAGACTATGAGGAATTAGCAAAAGAGATTATCTTGAGGGAAAATATAAACAAAAAATAAATTAGTATAAGTTAACGAGGAGTTGGGGAAGATGTCTAAATTTTTTAAAAATAGGGATCCATTTAAAGGGGATGTTGTAAAAAAAATAAATGAATATAGGCCAGTTGCTAATTATGATATATTGGAAATAGACATAGAAGAAAAAAAAGAACTCATAGAGTGTGAAAAAAATATAATTTTTCATCAACAAAAAACAGCAGAACACCTTATGGCGATTTCAGAAACACTTTATAAAGCACAGCATCTTTTAGCCAATCATGGAACTGGAAATTTTGGAATTTGGTTTGAAGATTTAGGTTTGAAAAAAGATTTTGTTTATATGTGTCTAAAAAGATATAGTTTATATTTACACTATGAAAATGAAACTGTAATGTCTCTGCCAGAAAAAATAATAAAAGAGATTACAAAGGAAAATACTCCTCAAAAGTTTCAAGATGAGGACATAATAAAAATATTAGAGGCTGAAAAACCAGCAGAAATAATAAAAAAGATAAAATTTCGTTTGTCGGGTTGCCCGACAAACGAAATAATTAGTTCTCACAAAGATAGAGATGGAATTGTAGTTGAGATTTATTCTTCGAATGAGGAACTAAAAAAAGAACAAAGATTAAAAGCAATAAATGTTGAAATTAAAGAATTAGAGAAGAAATTAGAATCTTTAAAAAAAGAGAAAAAAAAGATAGAAAAAAGATAGAAAAAGATTTATTTCTTTTAACTCTGAAATTGATGTTCAGAGTTTTTAATTTTTTGTCATAAATTTAAAGCTGGTAAAATGTTATCAAATGCAGTTGCTAGAAAATCAATTTAAAGAAATTTTTAATTCTCTAAATTTTAAAACAAAAAACATTTTTTCCACAGCTGTAAATGTAACTCTTTTAGTCATATATGGGTATCATATCATCAGACTAATTCAAATTAAGTTGGTCTCATTATATCGCTCTTATGAGGGTTAAAAACATTGGAGAGAGAAGTTTTTATGAGATAGAGTCACTAAATAATAATTGGAGTTTGAGAGAGCTTAAAAGGCAGATGGACACCTCATCTTTATCTCTACTAAGAGATAATCTTTCATACAGAGAGGGCATCTGGTCTTCTGCATCAAAAAAAACTTCTGGATCAGTGTACTTACCTGTATATTTTGAAAGTTTTCCTATGCTTTCCAATATGCTCAAAACATATAATAAATCATTAGTTATATCTTGTAACATAGACTATCTCCTTCTTGGCTCTCATAAGTACAATAGGATTGGCATATTTTTCAAGCATAATATCTAGATGTATCTTTGTCTTTTTTTCAAGCTCATTTTTTATATCTATCCACTTTTGATAATCTGAGTCTTCCACCAATATATCAATATCTTTTCCGTCTACTCCTCTTGCCATAGAACCAAAAATTCCTATTCTCTCTATTTCATATTTCTCAAAAATATTTTCACTTTTCAGGGTATTTTTAAAGTTTTCTAAAGTCATGAATTCTGCTCCTTTTCTGTTATAATTTTCAGCCATTATACTTTGTAGTATACTATGTGATGTAATTTTTTGCAACGAGTGTGATGTGTACACTGCACTACAAATTATTTTTTTTAAAACAATTATCCAGAAAAAACCAGTTATTCAATCTAAAAATTTTGAAGAAATTGGTAAACCTATTCAGAGTGATCCAAATGAACCAAATGAAAATATGAGAAAAATTTTGTTTAATCTTTTTGAAAGTTTTGATAAAGAAAAAAAGCTAGAGTTGGAAGAAAAAGCTAAGAAAAACTATTTGTCAAAAAATAAAAATAATTTTAAACTTTTTCAGACTAACCCTAGTCTAAATATCGTAATAAACAAATAAATAATTCTCCCCCGAAATATTATTTGTGAATCATATATTTCTCCCCAAGAAAATATAGAAAAACTCTGAAATTGATGTTCAGAGTTTTTTGCTTTTTTGAATGGAATGAAATTTTTATTCTTTATTAGAGCCTCTATAACGCACTTTTAAACCTCAACCCTTACATGGTAAATAAAAATTGTCAGAAGTGCTTTAAAAAGGCTCTGAAGTTAATTTGAATTGATTTTAAATATATATTTAGAAGAGGATTTTACAGATTTGTGAAATTCTCTTTTTTTTCATAAATTTAAAATGTTTTTGAAATTCGTAAAGATCTAAATTTTTTGTTTGTTAATTTTATGGAATTATCGACTATGTACTTTCATCATATTTTTTTTCTTTTTTTCAATACAATTTTTAAAAAAAATACTACGACATTTTAAAAAAAATCTGTAGTTGTTTTTTGTTATATATATTGTATTGTATTTACGGTCGTCAAAACGCCTTTAACATCAATGGTTTGAGTGCAAAAAAAAATGCTATCATTACATAATAATTAGGCTATTGTTACATAATAAGTATCCTATCATTACATAATAATTATGCTGTCGTTACATGATAATTATGCTATTGTTACATGATTTTTATTTTAACAAAAATATTAGATAAATACATGTTTTGTATTGCATTTTCTTTAGAAAAATTATATAATAAAAAAACATTTTAAAGTTACATGATTTTTTTAACAAAAAAGAAATTTAATTTTTAAAATGTAAAAAAAAAAATAAATAAAAAAATGCTATTATTACATGAACTTGTAATTGGTTTGATTTAAAACGGTAAAAAATTAGGAGAATATTAAATTGAAAAAAAACAGTAATAAAAGTGTGGACAGGGAATTGGAAGAGCTTTCAGAGTTCAGAGTAATGGAAGAAAAAACAGAATGGATTTATAGTTCAGAAACTTATGATATTGGAGCTCTTTACGAAATAGAAAACAATGAAGAACTTATAAGAATAGAGATGAATACTATTGAATTTCCTCTATTCACTAAGAATAAAAGAATACCTAAAAATAATATTATGACTTATGAATTTAACCATAGAAAAAACCAATATTTAAAAATTTTTCCTTTGGCAGAGCATAAAATTCCTGGAGATTTTGAAGAAAAACTTTTTTTTGCTCTTATGAAACTTTATAAAAAAAATGGACATGACCAAGTTATTTATACAGATTTTTATACTCTTATTTCTGAGATGGGATTAGGATATTCTGGTTCAACTCTTAAATTTACTAAAAAGGGATTAGTTACTTTGAGTGGAGCAATGTATGAATTCAACAATCTTTTTTATTCCAATGAAAAAAGTGGAATAATAAATGATAATATGAGAACAAATATGTTTTCAATAAGAACTATAAGTTTTAAAGATGCTAAAGAGATAAAAAAATCTGAAATGTTTAAATATTTTAGAAATTCTAAAATTAAAGAGATAATACAAGTTAAATTTTCAAGTCATTTTTTTGAAAATGTAATTCGTAAAGGCTACTTGTATTTTGATAGACAAGACTTATTACAGATTGAAAATCCTATATCAAGAACTCTATTTTTAATGCTAACAAAGTGGAGAAATAAAGAATTATATATAAAAAGGTATTCTAATTTTTTAGCTAGCCGTATTCCTCTTTCTTGGAAAAAAAATAATATACCAGGAACTTTAGCAAGACTTAAAGAGGCATTTGAAATTTTAAAAAAAAATAGAGTTATAAAAGAGTTTCGTTTTAGTAGTGAGAACCGAGGAATCAACTCATATTTTGAAATTTGGTTTGATGAAGTTCATAATAAAAATTATCTACTGAAAAATAAAAGTTTGGAATCATTAAATGGAAATCAAGAAGCTTTTGAAATAACAAATCAAATAAGTGAAATCTTAAATTATGACGTGTTAAAAAATGAAACTATTTTAGAAAATTTTAAAACTAAAGATAATGCTGTTGGAGAAGTTCCACTTATAGAAAAAGAGATAACTAAACAAACTCGTGAGCTATTAGCTCTTTTACCTGAAAAAGCTAGAACTCTTACAACTATGGAAAAAAAAGTAGAAAAAGCTATAAAAAAGCATGGGTACGATTACACCAAAGGAGCGGTGCTGTATACAAACGCCAATGCTAAGTCTAGTTTCGGTAAGTACTTTGATGGAACAATAGCCCAGAACTGGCATGAGGAGTTTATGAACACCCAAAAAGAGCAGCTGGAAAAAGAGAAGTTGGCTAAAGAGAAAGCAGCTAAATTAGAGTCAAAGCAGCTTGAAATTAAATTGCAGGAGTCCCAAGAACAGAAAAATAAAGAAGTCATGAAAGCTAAATATCTTTCTTTACCAGAAGAAGAACAATCTAAAATAGAGAAAATAGTTTATACAGACTATATAACTAAAGCTGGAGGAAATGCCACTAAAATAGTAAAAAATAGTTTTGAAAGAGCCAAATTAGCTTTGATTGCTGAGTACTTGAAAGAAGTTAATTATTTTAGTGAAAAAAAGATGATTATTGAGAGTCAATTAATTGTAAAATCTAATGAGCCTAAAACTATGTCCGAACCTGAACGAATCGTTGAAGCTGGTGAAAAAAGAAGGGATATGGGCTCATTATTAGGTGGATTGATGGGGAATTTAACTGTTAAAAACACTAATAAAAATTTAGTGAAATCTGAATTTAGTTCTGAACCTGTTGAGAAAGATTCAAAAATTGAAATTTTAAAGGATAAAGAACCTCAAATAAACAATGAACAAAAGAATGAGATAGAGATAATTACAGATAAAAAAGAGATGGCTGAAATAATTAAAAACTTTGCTAAAAATATAACTTTTATGTACTCTTTAGATGAAGATATTGAGTTTAATTTAAAAGTAGAAGTAGTTGAAATTATTTTAAATAGCGAAAATGTAACAAAAGAGTTGATAAGAGATACGTTTAAAAAGCTTGTAAAAAAATATTCTTAAATATAGAAACTCAAAAGAAACTTTATTTTGAGGGAACCTCTTTTTTTAAAATTAAATTTAGTGTGGTTAAAAAATTATAACGAGGAGTAATTGTGAATAAATTTAGGAATCTTCCAAACGAAGTAAATTTCATTTTAGAAAAACTCCAAAAATATGGGCAAGGAGTTTTAGTTGGGGGAGCAGTAAGGGATATTCTTTTGGGATATACTCCGGAAGATTTTGATTTTGCCACTGATTTAGAGTACTCTAAATTGATAGAAATATTTTCAGAGTTTTCTCCTAAAGAGATAGGAAAAAGTTTTGGAATAATTCAAATAACTGTGAATGGAATTTTTTTTGAAATTGCTAAATTTAGAAAAGATATAGAAATTCCAGATTGTAGAAAAAAACAGGAGATAGAGTTCACTCAAGACTTAATAGAGGACTTAAAAAGAAGAGATTTTACCATAAATGCTATAGCATGGGATGGTAAAGCTCTTATCTATTCAGAAAAAGATAGTTTAAAGCATATAGAAGAAAGAGCCTTAATTTTTGTTGGTGATCCTATAAAACGAATAAAAGAAGATCCTTTAAGAGTTCTTAGAATGATTAGATTCATTTGTACAAAAAAATTAACTCCTAAGTATATTTTATCTTTAAAAAATGAAAATTCAATATCTCTTAAAAATCTTTCTAAAGAAAGAATACGAGATGAGTTTAATAAAATTTTGATTTCAGAAGAAGCTTATTTAGGACTAGCTTTAATAAGTTTTTTAAGGTTATGGAAATATATTCTTCCAGAAATCGAAAAGTGTATAAATTTTAATAAAAATAATGAGCACAATATTTTTAATCTGATAAAAAATTCACCCCAAGATTTAGAAATAAGACTTTCTGCTCTTTTTCATCATATTGAAAAAACTAGTTGTTATAAGAGAGGTGAGACAGCTAAAAACTGGTTAAAAGAGATGAGATATTCCAATCAAACACTTGAAAATGTTTTAGCATTAGTCAAAAATTCTATGAGTAGTTTGCACCTACAAACTAAAAAAGAAATAAAAAAACTCATAGGAAAAATAGGTCATGAAAATATGAAGAAATTATTTAAACTTATGGAAGCAGATATAATTTCAACTAAGCCACCATTTGATTTTTCTGATTTAGATAAAATGAAAATCTTATACAGTGAGATTGTTAACCAAAAAGAAGCGGTTACTGTAAAAGATTTAAAGATAGATGGAAAGGATATTTTATCTTTAGGATTTGAGCCTGGAAAAAAAATAGGAATTATATTAAACTATTTATTAGAGTTAGTTTTAGAAAATTATTCTTTAAATGAAAAAGAAAAATTAATAGAGATAGTTAAAAAAAATAAAGATATATAGAATAAATTCAAAACTCATAAAATATATATGTTTTTTCTTCTTGATTTTTTATTTATATAGTATATAATAAAGGTAATTAAACATAACTAAAATAAATGTTTAAAAATTTTTTAATAAATATTACGAATTGAAATTAGGAGGAAAAAAATGAAAAAAATGTCTTTAACCAACAAAATTTTTATGGCACTTATTTTAGGAGTTTTAACAGGGTTGGTTCTTCATCCATTTAGAGATAATGAATTTGTAAAAAAATATCTTTTAGATTTTTCTTTTACTGTTTTAGGTTCCGGCTTTATAAGAGCAATTAGAATGGTTGTAGTTCCTCTTATTTTTTTTTCTCTTACAGTTGGAGCTGCAGGAATTGAAGATATTAAAAAACTTGGAAGAGTGGGAATGAAAACAGTTGGATTTTATCTGGTAACTACAGCAATAGCAATAAGTATGGCAGTGGGAATGGCAAATTTAACTAATCCTGGAATTGGTTTTAGTTTAACCACTCAAGATGTGGCAGCTGTAACTATTGGATCAACAAAACCTTTTGTAGAAATTTTGTTAAATATGATTCCAATAAATCCTATTGAAGCAATGGCAAAGGGAGATATGCTAGGAGTAATTTTCTTCTCTATCATGTTTGGAGTTGCTATGGCAATTTTAGGAAAGAAAGCTGAAGGAATGAGAAAAATTTTTGAAGAAGGAAATGATATCGTTTTAAAAATAGTTGAACTTGTTATGTTGATTGCTCCATTTGGAGTATATGGTTTAGTTTCTAAAACTTTTACAACAATAGGGTATTCAGCATTTTTACCTTTAATGAAATACTTTTTGACTGTTCTTGTGGTACTATTTATGCATCTATTTATAACTTATCAAGGAATGTTGGTAGTTTTAGGAAAATATAATCCTATTCAGTTCTTTAAAAAGTTTTCATCTACAATGATAGTGGCATTTTCAACTTCTAGTAGTAATGCCTCAATACCTTCAAATATTAAAACTATGCAGGAAAAATTTGGAGTTTCTAAATCAATATCTTCATTTACAATACCTTTAGGGGCAACTATCAATATGGACGGAACAGCTATTATGCAAGGAGTTGCCACAGTGTTTATAGCTCAAGTTTATGGAGTAGATTTAACTCTTGGAAACTATGTGACAATTGTTGTAACAGCAACTTTGGCCTCTATAGGAACAGCAGGAGTGCCAGGAGTAGGGCTTGTCATGCTAGGGATGGTTTTAGGCCAATTAGGACTTCCACTGGAAGGAATAGGGCTTGTAATGGGAGTAGATAGACTTCTAGATATGGTTAGAACAGTGGTGAACATTTCAGGAGATGCAATTTGTACTCTTATAATTGCTCGTCAAGAAAATGAAGAATTAGATGCTTTTGAAGAGAGAGAAAGTTTAGAACTAACTGAAATTTAACAAGAGATAATCAAAATTATAAAGAATTAAAGAAGAGGGATAATATCTTAATTGATATTATCCCTAAAATTATTTTTTAACCTGAGCATCTTCTAAATATTTGATAGTCATTTTCAATTCTTCAGCTGTTCCAAAAGCATTCATGATTGTAGTATGATCAAAATCTGCTACAATAACTAAAACTTTATCAGGAGTTTTAGGATAAGAGAAAACGTAGACACCGTTTGCAATATCTGATTCTTGTGGTATCATTTCTAAACCATTTTTATAAACTAAATTAAACATTTCAGACAAAGCAACTGTTGTTGCAGCATAGTCTTTATATCCAACAACTTCTGCATGCGATGTTCCTTTTTTAAAATTAAATCCAACATCTTTTTTTGCATATTCTAAAGTGTAACCACTTTTTATCATGTTTTTTTCTAATGAATCAAAATTATAAATAGAATCAGTTTTAGCTAAAGCTGTTCCTGTTAATAAAATAAAACTAATCGTCATTAATAGTTTTTTCATAAATTCTCCTTTTACCACCCTCTGTAGTGATTTCTTTGTTTATTACGAGCTATAGCTCCTCCAGCGATGGCTCCTATTCCTGCTCCTATAAGAGTTGATTTTGTACTTCCTCCTACAAGTTGACCAGCTAAGGCACCAACTGCAGCTCCACCAAAAGCTCCTCTTCTTTCATATGCTGTACTGTTTGAACATCCTATCAGAGTTAAAGCTAATAAAATTAACATGGCTATTTTAGTTTTCATATTTTCACCTCCGCAAAAAAGTTTACACAATATAATACCCATACTTTTATGTTTATCCTTTATATTATTCAAATGTAGATTTTATTTTTTATAATTTTCATGTTCACCTAATAGAGTGGAAATAATAGTAAATTCATGATATAATTCAAAGTTGAAAAAATTATTATTTTATGGTATTTTTAAATTGAAAAAAATAAAATTAAAAAGGATGAAAAAATGTCAAAAGGATATAATATATATAAAGAAAGAGTAGATAAAGTTACGAGTTTTGGAAAAGATCTTACAAGAAGGGCTAAATCAAAGTGTGAACTTTGTGAAGCTACTGGAGTAAAACTTTCTGTTTTTGAAGTTCCGCCAACTGTTGAAGAACCTGAAATAGAAAGATGTATTTTTATTTGTGATGAGTGTAAAGCTAAAATAGATAATTTAAAAAGATCTAAAGAAAATGATTTTAGATTTTTGAATAGTTCTATATGGAGTGAGGTATTTATGGTAAAAGCAATTTCATTATACCTTTTAAGAAATATCAGTAAAAAATATGAGTGGGCAGATAAGATTTTGGAAGATGTTTATGTAGACGAAGAGACTGAAGAAGTGGCAAGCAAAATAGAGTTGTAAAAAAAGGGCTATTAGATTTAGCCCCTTTTTTATCAGTTGTTTTCAAAATTTTCTGATGAATTTTTTTTACTGGATTTATGGATTCCTTCATTTATTTTAAAAATTGAGCTAATAAGAGTAATGAAAATTATTCCACCACCTAGGAAAATACTTGCAAAAGGAGAGTAGAGATCTGTCAGCTTTCCTGAAATAAAAAAAGCTAATGGCATTATAAGTTTCACTATTCCCGTTACTAGTCCCATAATTTTTCCTCTTATTTTTTCTGGAACATTTTTTTGAAAATAAGTTAAAGCTGTTACATCTAAAATTCCAAAAGCTAATCCTGAAATAAACATAGATAAAATTAAAAAAGATTTACCAGTAGAGATATTTATATGGGTAAGACAGGGTAAGAATAAAATAAAGCAAGTTGTGAAAAACAATGAGAAAATTCCTATAAAAACTTTTTTGTTTAAAAAAAATCTTTTTTTATTAACTAAAATAGCCCCTAAAATAGCTCCTACAGGAAGTGTTCCTTGAATTAACCCCAAAGCTTTACTGTTTAATTGAAAAATTTTACTTACTATGTAAGGAACAGGAATTATTATTGCTACTATAGCCGCAAAATTTATAAGGCAAAATTTTATCAAAAATTCTTTAAGTTCAAAATTTTCTAAGATATATCTTATTCCTTCTTTTATTCCAATTGTTTTGTGTGTTAAAAATTCTTTATTAGTATCTATTTTTAAGAATAATTCTATGCTAGCTGATATAAAAAAAGAAATTCCATTTACAAGAATAAAAAGTTTAATATTTCCATATCCATAAATAATTCCTCCTAAAAAAGGACCTAAAATTCTGGAGATGGAATTTATTATTTGAGAAAGAGAGTTAGCTTGGACTATCCAATCTTTTCCAAAAAATCTAGGAACTCCTGAAGAGAAAGAGATAGAAACTAAATTAGAAAATAAACTTGAAAAAAAAGTTCCAACATAAATAAGAGTTGTTTTATCAAATTTATCCCAAAGAAAAAAGATTTCTAGCATAAGAATGGTATTTAGTAAATCTCCAATTATAATTAATTTTTTTTTTGAGTATTTATCTGCAAAGCCTCCAATTAATGGTCCAAAAATTATTAATGGAATTGTAAAAAGAAAAAGATTCATAGCATAAGAAGAAACTTTTTCAGTGATTTCTAAAAGATAGAAACCTGTCACAAACGAAAATATAGCAGATCCGATAACGGATATCATAAATCCTGGAAAAAAAATTATTCTATTATTTCTATAATGGTTTGTCAATATTTTCCCTCCTAATGTTATAGCTTTAAATATATAATCTCATATTTTTATATTTTTTTCAATTTTTTTTTAGTGTTCGTACTTTTTGTATTGACAACTGCAAAAAACGTGCTATAATCCTATTAAATAGTTTGTAATGTTACAATATTAAATTGGAGAAAATGGTGAAAAAATTTGAAGAGTTATTAGGTGACAACAAAATTATAAGTGCATTAAAAGATTTGAAAGATTTAGATAAAATTCTTTTAGAGCCATCTAAAATTATTTTTCTTCTTTGTGGAGATATATGTAATTTAGAAGAAATTACAAGAAAAATAAGTTCAGCTGGAAAAATAACATTTGTGCATATAGATATGATTTCTGGAATTTCAGGAAAAGATTCTGTAGCAGTGGATTTTATAAAAGAAAATAGTTTTGCTAAAGGGATTATAACTACCAAGGTAAACATTGCAAAATATGCTAAAAGCATTGGAATGATGGTAGTTCAAAGATGTTTTCTTATAGATTCTCTTTCTTTGGAAAATACGAAAAAAATTCTCAGAGAATGTGATTTTGATGCTGTAGAAATACTACCTGGAGTTATGCCAAAAATAATAAAAAAGCTTTCTTCTGAAATACATACACCTCTTATAGCTGGTGGACTTATATCAGACATGGAAGATATTGAAATAGCTTTGAATTCAGGAGCGATAGCAGTTTCTACTACAAAAATAAATATCAGAAAAAAATAGTAAGAGAACAAGAAAAACTATTCAATTCAGACTAATAGGTTCTACTGAACCTGTTAATTTGTGATGAATAGTTTTTTTATCTTGTATTTAAATTTTTAAGGGGTGGTTCATGAATATTTATTTAGCTGAATTTATAGGTACTCTAATTTTGATTCTTTTAGGAAATGGAGTAGTTGCAAATGTAGTACTTAGCAAGTCCAAAGGAAATGGTTCTGGTTGGATAGTGATTACAGCTGGTTGGGGATTTGCTGTTATGGTAGGAGCCTACTCTGTGGGTTGGATAAGTGGTGCGCATCTAAACCCAGCTCTTACAATTGGATTTGCTGTAGCAGGGCTTTTTGATTGGGCATTGGTTCCAGGTTATGTAACTGCTCAAATTTTAGGTGCTATGATAGGTTCTCTTTTAGTTTATTTATCTTATAAAAATCATTATGATGAAACTACAGATAAGGTAGCAATTTTAGCTACTTTTAGTACGATACCAGCGATTAGAAATCTAAAGTGGAACTTTGTAACTGAAGTTATTGGAACTACTTTGTTAGTATTTGGACTTTTAGCTATTGGAAATTCAAATAATCAAGGAATGACTATTTTATCAACCACAGGAGAAAATTCTATGACAGGAATGATAGGAATACTTGGGCCACTTTTAGCAGGATTCTTTATTTGGAGTTTAGGACTTAGTTTAGGAGGACCTACAGGTTATGCAATAAATCCTGCAAGAGATTTAGGACCTAGAATTTTACATTCGATTCTTCCTATTAAAAACAAAGGAGACTCTGATTGGGGATATGCTCTTGTTCCGATTTTAGGACCTATTACAGGAGGAATTATAGGAGCTCTTTTATATGTAGCTTTATATATTTAACTTTATTTGTAGAATATAAATTTTAGGAGGCTTTATGAAATATATAGTGGCATTAGATCAAGGAACTACAAGTTCAAGAGCAATTGTTTTTGATGAAAATCAAAATATAGTAGGGTCATCACAAAAAGAATTTACTCAAATTTATCCCAAAGAGGGATGGGTAGAACATGATCCTATGGAAATTTGGGCAAGTCAAAGTGGAGTTTTAGCTGAAGTTATTGCACAAAGTGGAATATCTAATCATGATATCATAGGTATAGGAATTACGAATCAAAGAGAGACAACTATAGTTTGGGATAAAAATACTGGAAAACCAGTTTACAATGCTATCGTTTGGCAGTGCAGAAGAACAGCTCACATTTGTGATAAACTAAAAGCTAAAAATTTAGAAGATTACGTAAGACAAAACACAGGTCTTGTTATAGATGCATATTTTTCTGGAACAAAAATTAAATGGATATTGGATAATGTGGAAGGAGCTCGTGAAAAAGCTGAGGCTGGAGACTTGTTATTTGGAACAGTGGATACTTGGCTGATTTGGAAACTTACAAATGGAAAGGTTCATGCTACAGACTATACAAATGCTTCAAGAACAATGATTTACAATATAAAAGATCTGAAATGGGATGAAAAAATGTTAGAGGAATTAAACATTCCGAAATCTATGCTACCAGAAGTAAAAAATTCGAGTGGAACTTTTGGATATGCTAATTTAGGTGGAAAAGGTGGACACAGAGTTCCTATAGCTGGAGTAGCAGGAGACCAGCAGTCAGCTCTTTTTGGACAAGCTTGTTTTTTAGAGGGGGAAGCTAAAAACACCTATGGTACAGGATGTTTTATGCTTATGAATACCGGTGAAAAAATGATTTACAGCAAAAGTGGACTTCTTACCACAATTGCTATTGGAATAGATGGAAAAGTTGAATATGCTTTAGAAGGAAGTATTTTTGTAGCAGGAGCTGCAGTTCAGTGGCTAAGAGATGAGATGAGAATGGTAAACGATTCTAAAGAAACTGAATACTTTGCCTCTCTTGTAAAAGATAACGGTGGAGTCTACTTTGTTCCAGCTTTTGTGGGACTAGGAACACCTCATTGGGATATGTATGCGAGAGGAACAATAGTTGGACTTACTAGAGGTTCAAATAGAAATCATGTAATAAGAGCCACTTTGGAATCCATAGCATATCAAACAAAAGATGTTCTCTCGGCTATGGAGGAAGATTCAGGAATTAAACTCAGCTCTTTAAAAGTAGATGGTGGAGCTTC
>JBOFFH010000137.1:0-2331 GCA_051648485.1 Fusobacteriaceae bacterium | reverse complement strand
TATTTTAAAATGGAAAATCTTCAAAAAACTGGTTCTTTCAAAATAAGAGGTGCTTTAAATAAAATAGCTAATCTTTCAGAACAGGAAAAAAGAAATGGTGTGATAGCTTCATCAGCTGGAAATCATGCACAAGGAGTTGCATTGGGTGCAACTCAGTGTGGAATAAAGGCTACAATAGTTATGCCAACAACAGCTCCTATGGCTAAAGTAGAAGCTACAAGAAACTTTGGTGCAGAAGTTATTTTACATGGAGATGTTTATGATGACGCATATAATAAAGCTAGAGAAGTTCAAAAAGAGACAGGAGCTACTTTTTTACATCCTTTTGATGATGAGTATGTAATTTCAGGTCAAGGAACTATAGGTCTAGAAATTTTAGAGGACTTACCAGGGGTAGATGTTGTTGTAGTACCTATTGGTGGTGGTGGTATTTTAGCCGGAATAGCAACAGCGATAAAAGAGCAAAATCCAAATATAAGAATAATAGGAGTTCAAACTGAAAATATGCCTTCTATGGTAGAAGCTGTAAAAAGTGGGTGTCCCGTTGAAATAAAAGGATGCCCCACAATAGCAGATGGAATAGCTGTAAGAAAATGTGGAGCTCAAACATTTGAAATAATTGAAAAATATGTAGATGAGATTGTAACCGTTACTGAAGATGAAATTTCAGAAGCTATACTTTTTCTTTTAGAAAAAAATAAAGTAACAGCAGAAGGAGCGGGAGCAACTTCTGTAGCAGCAATTTTGTCTGGAAAAATTTCAGGAATAAATCAAAAAATTTGTGCAGTTGTATCTGGAGGAAACATAGATATAAATCTTTTGGATAGAGTTGTGAATAAAGCTCTTTTAAATCAAGGCAGAAGATTTGAGGTTAGAACAAGAATAATTGACAAAATAGGAGAATTGCAAAAATTTTTAGAAATAATAAAAATTAATAAAGCTAATATATTATTTTTAACGACTAATATTTATAGCGAAAGTATGAGTATCAGTAGTCAAGAAATAAAAGCAGTTTTAGAATGTAGAAATAAAGAGCATAAAAACATTGTAAATAATGTTTTAAAAGAAGCAGGATATATACTATACTAGAGGTATAATAAACTGTACGATATTATACAAATGGAGGTACAGTATGAAAAAAACTATATTGTTATTTTTTACAATAATATTTCTGGTAACATTTTCTGAAGATAAAAAAGATTACACTTATCCCTATAAAAATCCTTATGTGGCAACAATAGTTGGAAGTTCTTCTTTAATGCTAGAAAAAGAATTACCTAAGATTTATCAAAATGAATTTACAATATTCACAAAAAATAGTAAAGAAATTCCAGCTAGTCTTTGGTATGAGAAGGGGTTCAAATTCTCACTCGTAAAGCAAAAAAAACCAGCTCCATTAATTTTTATAATTGCAGGTACAGGAGCGTCTCATGACTCTTTAAGAATGAATTATTTTCAAAGAATTTTTTATAATGACGGTTATAATGTGATTTCTATTACTTCTCCTGTTCATATGAATTTTATTTTGAATACATCGAAAAATAAAATGCCAGGACCTCTTTTACAGGATAGTGAAGATATTTATGAAGTGATGAAAAGTGCTTATAGTGCCGTAAAAAACAAAATAGAACCTACAGAAACATATCTTATGGGATATTCTTTAGGTGCTACTCAAGCAGCCTTTGTAAGCTATTTAGATGATAAAGAAAAAGTTTTTAATTTCAAAAGAACCTATATGATAAATCCAGTTGTAGATATGTATAGTTCAGCAACTTTGTTAGATGAACTTTTAGAAAAAAATATAAATGGAGATAAAGAAAATATAGGTAAATTGGTAGATGAGGTGCTAACAGAGCTTTCAAAAAGTAAAAATAAAAGAAGTTCTAATATAACAGAAGAATCAATTTTTGAAATTTTTAAAAATAAAGTTTTATCAAATGAAAAAATGGGTGCACTCATTGGCTTATCTTTTAGAATGATAGCTGTAGATTTTAATTATGTAACAGATTTGGTGAATAACAGAAATGTTTATATAACAGGATCTGTAGAAAAATATGAATCTCTTTTTCCTTTTTATAAAAAGATTGATTTTGCAGGACTCGTTGATTATTTTGAAAAAATAGCAAAACCTTATTATAAAGAAAAAGGAATAACTGCAAAAGAGTTATTAAAATCAGTAAAAATAAATGAGATAGAAGATTATTTGAAAAAATCAGAAAAAATAGCTATGGTAACTAATGACGATGAATTGATTTTAAAATCTGAAGAAATAGGGTATTTAAAAGAAATTTTTGGATCTAGAATAATAGTTTATCCTAATGGTGGACACTG
>JBOFFH010000136.1:0-2497 GCA_051648485.1 Fusobacteriaceae bacterium | reverse complement strand
GTATACTTTGTAGTATACTATGTAATGTAATTTATTTCAACCCAAGTGATGTAGTGTAGTTTAAAGTGCACTACATCATATTTTCTTTTATTTACAATGCTTTATAAGAATTAAAAATCTTTATACGTTCTAATTTTTTAAACTACTTTTTAACTATATTTTGATAACTTGTTTTAATGTATTCCAGTACATATTTGGATTTTTTTCTTTCATAGATCTAAAAAAAGTTATATCTGTCCCTTTTTCTACTAGTATTTTTAAAACTTCTTTTTCTTCTGTTTTCGATAAAGTTTGTATTTTTTCAACTTGAAAGAATTCAGTATTGTCATTTTCTTTATCCAGTTCAATCTTTTTACTTTCTTTTTTTTGTTTTACTACCAATATTTTTTCAGAACTTTCATTAGCTGTTTTTATAACTTTTTTTAAGTAGGTCAAATTCTTTATATTGTAATTAATATCAATATATGCCTTGTTTAAGCCTTTGATAAGTTGCTCTTCTGAAAAATCTTTAAGAAGCTTTTCTATATTACTCACATTTTTAAGAATATGCTCTAAATATCTATTTTTATTTGCTTTTTTTACTGTAGATTCTAACTTTTCTGAAATTACTATTTCTTGTTTTCCTATTTTTATCACCTGAGCAGCTTTCCAAGAAAATTTTAATTTATCGACATTTCTTCCTTTTTTTTCTTTTTCTAACTTTAACTCTGGAAAATATTCTCCAAGCTCTGCAATACATGGCTTAAGAATTTGCTTATCTATGTCACTCATTCTATAAGATTTAGGAATTGCAAGAAGTTCTCTAAACTCTTCAAGACTTAGGAAAAAATATTTGGTTGATTGAAATTGTTTCAAATATTTAAAAATATTTTTAGAATATCTGCTTTTAAGTTTTACAAACTGGTTTAGCTCAAATCTTGTATAATTCTGTGTTAAATTATTTAAAAGATACTTGAACTCTTCATTTATTTTAATACTTACTTTTTTTTGATCTTTGGAGATTTTATACCTTGTAAAAAGAACAAACCTTACAAGTTCAGTTTCACTCTCTATTTTCATATTTAATTCAAGAAGTTTTTTATATACACTATCCAAATCTTTATAGAATCTATCCTTGTGACGATCTGAATATGCTGAGAGATTTTTTAACTCTGAAAAATCCAAAGTAACTTCACTTAATTCTTCGTTTTTCATTTTATAACAAATGCTGAAAAGCAAATCCATTTCTTTTTCTTTAAAATTTCCAAACGAAATTTTATTCATATCGTTATGATACTGTACTATCTCCACTCTCTTTCCCCCGTTATCTTTAATTTGTTTTTGTGGCAATCTATCCCCTTATGTATCTATATCTTTAAAAATTATATCTCTAATAAGGGGATAAGTCAAATGAAAATACCCCCCTTTAAAATATGTGGCAATCTATCCCCTTATATGTGGCAATCTATCCCCTTATATGTGGCAATCTATCCCCTTATATGTGGCAATCTATCCCCTTATGTCCTCGCAACACTAATAACCACAAGTGCTAGCGAGCCTCTAAAAGTATTTAAAAGATTCTTTTAAAAGATTATATTAAAAGAAAATTAAAAAATTATATTTTTATTAATTTATAAAAATTGAGAATTTTTTGTATAGTGTGGCAATTTATCCCCTTATAAACATTTAATCTACCCCATATTTAAAAAAATATTCTGAAAGTACATAATAATCCACTATTTACAAATAAGTGTATTATAAAATTTGTGAGTAGTTGTGTATTATAATGTGGGTAGTTGCTGTTTATAATTTTTTTTTACCCTCATTTAAGTCAATAATACCAACGAAAAATCGACCTCAAAAAAGTCCCTAATATATTTAAAGGTATTTTAATATATTAAATATAGAATTTTTAATTTAAAAAAAACCATATTTAAAAAAATATTCTGAAAGTACATAGTTGATAAATTTTTTATTCTGGATGATAAAAAAAAAGAGAATCTTACAGAATTGTAAAATCCTCTTCTAAATATATATTTAAAATCAATTTAAACCAACTTAAGAGCCTTTTTAAAGTGCTTCTTACAATTTTTAGCAAACTATGTAAGGGTAACGATTTAAAACTGTATTACAGAGGCTCTAATAAAGAATTGTTGAAATCCTCATTTAAGTTTTATGATCTCATCCACAATAAATTTTTTTCTTGAAAATTTATAACTTTTTTCAAGAAAATCATTCATCTCGTTTTGATTAACTTCTGACAAATATTCTTTCCTAGCTTTTTCTTCCAAGTCTAGTTGTTTTTCTTTATCAAAATTTTCAAACAAACTAAACAGAATATTTCTTATTTCTTCGTTTTGTTTATCCGGATAACTAATAGGGCTACCAATTTCTTCTTTATGAATAATTGGTTTTTTCTCAACAACTTTTTTAATTACCTCTATTTCCACCTCTTTCATTTTCTTCACTACCCCTTGAATGTAGAGGGATAATGATTTTTTTACATCAGTTTTTAAAT
>JBOFFH010000135.1:0-1366 GCA_051648485.1 Fusobacteriaceae bacterium | reverse complement strand
CATTTCTGTGGAAAGCACTACTCTTTTAAAACCGAAGATTTTCAAGAGGTTTATGAAACTCAAAAAAAAGAGGCTTTCAACAGTTGAAAATAACTTTTAAAATTCGAAATTTACTTTTGACTTTTGACTTTTGACTTTTATGTGATTTTATATTAAAATAAGTCGAGGTGAAAACAAATGAAGTATTATTCAACTAAAAAAATGGTTAAAATTTTAAATGTGACATCACAAACCTTAAGAAATTGGGACTCTAATGGAAAATTAGTTCCACATCATAAAACAGATAGTGGCTACAGATATTATTCAGAAGAACAACTCAATAAATTTTTAGGTATAAAAAATGTCAAAAAAAACAGAAAAATAATAGGTTATTGTAGAGTCAGCTCTAATAAGCAAAAAGATAATTTAGAAAGACAAATAGAGAATGTAAAACTGTATATGTTTGAAAAAGGATATCAATTTGAGATTATTAGCGATATTGGAAGTGGTATAAACTACAATAGAAAAGGTTTTACTAAACTTATTAATCTCATAACAGATGGAGAAGTTGAAAAAATTATTCTCCTTTACAAAGATAGATTAATTAGATTCGGATATGAACTTATTGAAAATCTTTGTAAAAAGTACTCAGTAGAAATAGAGATAATAGATAATACCGAAAAAACTGAGCAAGAGGAACTTGTGGAAGATTTAGTTCAAATAGTTACTGTTTTCAGTTGTAGACTTGGAGGAAAAAGAGCAAATAAAGCTAAGAAGATGATAAAGGAGTTGATTTCTGATGATTCTATCGAAGAAGATAAGGTTAAAACCTAATAAAACAGAAAAAATTCTACTTTGGCAATCAACAGGAACAGCAAGATTTATATATAATTGGACTTTAATGAGACAGAAAGAGAACTATGAAAACGGAGGAAAATTTCTTTCAGATAATGTCCTAAGAAAAGAGATAACTCAGCTTAAAAAATCAGAGTTAGAATGGCTCTCACAAGTTTCCAATAATGTAGCAAAACAAGCTGTAAAAGATGCTTGTGACAGCTACAAAAAGTTTTTCAAAAAACAAAGTGCTTTTCCAAAATTCAAAAGTAAAAAGAAAGCTAAACCAAGTTTTTACAATGATACTGAGAAATTGAAAGTAAAAGAGAATCTTGTTTTAGTTGAAAAAGTTGGCTGGATAAAAACTTCAGAGCAGATTCCTATGGATACAAAATATAGTAATCCAAGAATAAGTTTTGATGGGAAATACTGGTATATCTCAGTTGGGATAGATATTGAGAAACCAGGAATTGAATTAAGTGATGAGAGTATTGGAATAGATTTAGGTATAAAAGATTTGGCAATTTGTTCCACAGGTCAAATTTACAAAAAT
>JBOFFH010000134.1:0-13718 GCA_051648485.1 Fusobacteriaceae bacterium | reverse complement strand
ATAAAAATTATTCAAAAGTTTTAGAAATTTCTGAAGAAATTTTAGAAATCGAACCTAGAATTTCATATTTTTATTACAGAGGTAAAGCTTTTAAAAAATTAAAGAACTACCCTTTGGCTATTTTTAACTTAGACAAGGTCCAGCTTCAAAATTCATTCAAAGAAAAAAATATTTTTGAGGAGGAGGCTTCTACAAATCTTTTAACTATTTTTTTTGCTTTAGAGGATTATCAGAAAATTTTAGAAATCGTGAATAAAAATAACTCCTATTCTAATTTGAACGCAGATGACCAATTTTTAGTTATTCTTTCATATTTTAAAACTTCTGATCTTAACAATGCTTTTTATCTTTCAAATGATTTTATAAAAAATAATAGTTCTAATTATGAAGCTAACTATTTAAAAACTCTTATTAAAAAGAGTTCTGGATTCAACAAAAAAAAATTAGAAGAAACTATTAATAACTTTATAAATACTCCAGCGTTGGCTGTTAGCAACATTTTAATCAATGAATTTTTGAAAAAACTACCCATAAAAGAGAAACTTCCTGTTCAAGCTGATATTTTAAAAAAAATTGATGCTATTGAAGATTTAAAAAATTCTGATTTTTTAGTTTTAGAATTAGAAAATGGAAATTTTGGTAACTCTTTTATTTCTGATACTTATGCTAAAAATAATCTTTATCATTTAGCTTTTTTAAACTCTAAAAAGAACAAAAATGATTTTGGAAATGCTTCAAACTTTATTTCTTATCTTTATCCCAAATATTATTCTGATTCAGTTGAAAAGATATCTAAAAAATATAATCTTCCTAGCGAAATTATCTATACTATTATTCTTTTATCTAGTGAATTTGATCAAAATAATATTTCCCAAGAATCAAAAATTGGTCTTATGGGAATTTTAGAAGAAAACCCAGAAAAAATAAAAAAACTATTTTCTCCAAGTTTGAATATTGAGCTTGGAAGTGAAAAACTCTTTAAAATTTATGAAAATAACGAAAATTATCCTTTGCCAACCATAATTGAATATCTTTATGGAGAAGAAGTGAAGAAAAGTATTGTTTTTGAAAATGGAGATATCAATTTTTTCAAAATTACCGACATAGCTTTGAAAAAAAATATCTTATCTGTTATTAAAACTTATAGTTTTTATAACAATATATATTAAAAAATTATTCAGAAAGGAAATTTATGAGAAATACTAAATGGAAATACCAAAATAATAACAATTCAAATTCTTCTAATTTTGAAAATATGGATAAAGATATTTTAAATATTTTATCTAACAGAGGAATTGAAAAAAAAGAAGATGTTTTAAATTTTTTAAATCCATCTTTAAAAAATCTTAAAAACCCTTGTCACTTGAGTGATGTTGAAAAAGCTAGAGACAGAATTTTAAAAGCTATTGAAAAAAAAGAAAGCATTTGGATATATGGTGATTATGATGTGGACGGCATCACATCCACTGCTCTTTGCTACCTATCTTTAAAAGAGATAGGAGCTAATATAAATTACTATATCCCTTTAAGAGATGAAGGATACGGTTTGAACTGTGAAGCTCTTACACACATTTCTCAATCCGGTGGAAGTTTAGTAATCACAGTAGATTGTGGTATTACTTCACACAAAGAAATTATTCATGGAAATTCTTTAGGACTAGATATAATCGTCACTGATCACCACGATATTATTGAAAATAAAATGCCTGACGCTTTTGCTGTCATAAATCCTAAAAGAGAAGATAACATTTACTCTTTCAAATATTTAGCGGGAGTAGGAACTGCTTTTAATTTAATTTTAGCAATTTATGATTTTTTAAATAAAAAAGCTGAGGCTTTTAAATATTTAGATTTAGTAGCCATAGGTACTGTAGCCGATATAGTAAAACTAACTGAGGATAATCGAATATTTGTTAAACATGGCTTGGAGATTTTAAAACATAGTTCTTCTAAAGGGTTAACAGCTCTTTTAAAAGTTCTTTTTTTTGAAAACTACGAAGAAAAAATCTACAATCCCTATGATATAGGATTTATCATTGCACCTGTTTTCAATGCTGCTGGTCGTTTAGAAGATGCCAAAACTTCTGTGGAACTTCTTATCTGTCAAGATCATACTAAATATGTCCCTATTATTCCTTTGCTAATTGAAAATAATAAAGAAAGAAAAGAGATACAAGAAAATATTCTAAACAAATCTTTGGAAGAAATTGAAGTTAAAGAATTAGAAAAAAAGAATTTAATTTTAATAGCCAACGAGGATTTTCACCATGGTGTTATTGGAATAGTTGCTTCTAAGATTTTAGACAAATTTTACAAACCTACTATAGTTATGGAAATAAACTCTGAAACTAGAATTGCCAAGGGTTCTTGCCGTAGTACAGAAAATTTTAATATGATTGAAGCTCTTACAAAATTTTCACACTATTTACTTAAATTTGGTGGACATCATGGAGCTGCAGGCTTTTCAATAAAAATAGAAAATTTAGATAATTTTTATAAAGATATTGAAACTTATTGCAAAGAAATTTTAGGAGAAACAGATAGATTAAAACCTGTTAAGATTGAAGATTCTATTCCTCTTTACAAAGTTGGATTTAACTTAATTGAAAATTTAAAAACTTTAGAACCTTATGGTTTTGGAAATCCTACTCCTCTTTTTTCTGTTGAAGGAGTAAATTATTCTAACCTTAGACCAATAGGAAAAGATAAAAATCATCTTATGATGAATTTAATTCAAAATGGTATAGAAATTAAAAATGCTGTTTGGTTTAATAGTGGGGATTTATTAGAAGAATTAGAAACTTTCAGCAATATAGATGTAGCCTTTAAGCTTAAAATGGAATCTTACAAAGAAAGGTTGCAGTATAAGATGTTTATTGAAGATATCAAGCCTAATGTCGACTTTAAACTAAAATTAAAAGAAAAAATAGTTGTGGAATATCCCTTAAAAACTGTAATTTATACAAGAAGAATTTTAACTGACGAAAATTTAAGATTTAATTTAGAATCATCAGAAGGTGAAGTTTTTCAAAACAACTTAAAAATAGCCAATTTAGATATTCAAACTACCTATATTCTTAAAAATTCAAATTTTAAATTTATAGGAAAAATAGATCAAATTTTAGAAACAAGCGAAAATAGAAATGTTTATATTTCTATTTATCCAGATTATACTTTTAGTTCATATGCTTTAAAGGATTCTCAACTTTTTCAAGATATAAAAACATATCTTTTAAACAATAAGGATTATTCAGAACTAGAAAAAAGTATTCTTAGTTCTATTTTTAGAAAAAAAGAAAGCGTGGACTTAAATATTCCTTTTTCAGAAGAGCTTGAAAATGTAATTCTAACTTTAGGAATTTATTGTAAAGAAAAAAAATTAAAACTTTTAGTTGTAACTCATGAGCCTTTAAATGATAAGATTAAATTTTTTTGCGAAATAAAAAATGATTATGCTGTGGGATACGACTACTATATTATTTTAGAAAACGGAATTAAAATATTCAAAAATAATGTATAACAATAAAAAAAACTGCAACTTTTATAAGTGCAGTTTTTTTTGTTACATCTTAGTAAATTGTTCTTTAGAAACTCCACAAACTGGACAAAGCCAATCTTCAGGAATATCTTCAAATTTTGTTCCTGGAGCTATTCCGCTATCCACATCTCCTTCAGTTGGATCATAAACCCAAGCACATACATCACATACCCATCTTTCCATATGTTTTCCTCCTCAATTTTTTTTGTACAATTATATATTCTATATTTTTTCTATTTTTCCTTTTTTTTATAAAAAAAAGCCCCCACAATGTGAGGACATATTTCAATTATTTTTTTTCAGGTCTATAAACATCATGGATAAGTCCATTTTTAAAGGCTGCTCTTACTTTTGTAGCTCTAATTGTAGCTCCTGCTTTTTCTATTTTTTCTGGAGTGTACATAGCTTTCATAGCTTCATCTACATTTTTACCAACTGCATACTCCAAAAGCCCCTTATGCTCATCTGTAATCGGCTTTAAAGTTTCATTCTTTAAATAATCCATATTTTTGTAAGCAAGAGTTCTATAAGTTGCTTTAGTTACAATATCGTCTTTTAAATCGAACTGAACTCCAACCTGTTGCTCGCCCCCATCCAAGAAAATTCCTCTGTAAGTTCCATCTTGATATTTGGCTCCGAAAGCCCCTGTAGCTAATAACAAAGTTGCTGCTACTAATAATAATTTTTTCATAATTCCTCCCTATTTAACTTTTTAAAATTTTGTTAATAGATTATACTTTGTATTTGGTTTTTTTTCTAGTTTTTTTCTTTTAGAATAGAAAATCTAATCTTCTTTAAAATCAAAACCATTTTGTCTCATAGCTTCATAAAGAACTATAGCTGCTGAATTTGATAAATTTAAAGAACGTCCCATTTTTATCATAGGAATAGTTATGCAAGTTTCTTCATTTTTTTCACGAATTTCTGCCTGAATTCCACGAGACTCAGGACCAAACACAATAAAATCATTTTCTCCATATTTTACATCTGAATATTTTCTTGTTGTTTTTGTTGTAGCATAAAAAAATGTACTTTCTGGATAAGCTAGGAGTAATTCCTCGTAGTTTTCCCAAATCTTTATTTTAACTAAATGCCAATAATCTAAACCTGATCTTTTTATCTGTTTTTCATCTAAAGAAAAACCTAACGGTTTTACTAAATGTAAAGTTGTGTTTGTAAGTACACAACTACGTCCTATATTCCCAGTATTGTATGGTATCTCTGGATACATTAAAACTATATTCATAGACTCACTTCCTTTATTTAAATTTATTTACGTCTTAAACATTATATCTTTTTTTTTATTTTTTATCTAGCAAAAAAAAGAAGAAGTCGGGGAACTTCTTCTTTAAAATAGGGGATATTATGTTTCGCACCAATGAGTTAAGTGCTTTCATAATATGTTTACTGTTCAATCTCAACATTTCCTTTTTTTTTATTTTTTTTAATTTAAAACTTTTAGCATCAATTTTTCTTTTTTTTAATTTTTCCTCTATTTTTAGTATAAGAGTTTATGGTAAAATACAGTATATCTTAATTTTAGGAGGAAAATTATGCCACATATTAAATTTAGAGGAATAGCTAAAGAGAAAATAATTCAGAATAGTAAAGAAATAATTGACTGTTTAACTGCAATTGTAGGGTGCAACAGAGAATGGTTTACACTTGAGCATATTGAAACAGAATATATTTTTGACGGAGAAATAGTCCCAGGTTACACTTTTGCTGAAGTTTTCTGGTTTCCAAGAGAAAAATCTGTGAAAGATAATTTCGCTAAAAGTTTAACCGAGATTTTAAAAAAAATAAATAATGACAATGACACTACTATTATTTTCTTTCAATTAGAGGGAGAAAATTATTATGACAATGGAGATCATTTTTAATAGATTTTAAAAATATAAACGAGGTGAAGAAATGAAATTAAAACAATTTAATTTAGGGCTTTATGAAACTAATTGCTATTTGGCTTATGACAACGAGGGAAAAGGGCTTATGTTTGACATAGGTGGAGAAAACTTGGACAATTTAAAAGATTTTGTTCAAAAAAATAATATTGCTATTAAATATCTTATATTAACTCACGGACATTATGACCATATCTCAGGACTGAATGCTTTTCATGAATATTTTCCTGAAACAGAAATTTTAGTGAATGGAAAGGAAGCTGTTTTCTTAACAGATTCTAGCTATAGTTTATCTAAAATGATAGATGGAAAAGATTTTAAATACCTAGGAGATTTTAAAACTTTTAACGATGGAGATAGTTTCGAAGGTTTCCAAGCTATCTCTACTCCTGGACACACCGGTGGTTCAACTTGTTTTTATAATAAAGATATTGGAACTTTAATCTCTGGTGATACAATGTTTAGAAGAAGTTTTGGAAGAACAGACTTGCCTACAAGTAATACAGAGGCTATTTTTATCAGTTTAAAAAATCTTTGTGATTCTCTACCTTTAGATACGAAGGTTTATAGTGCTCACACTGAATCTACAACAATTGGTGAAGAAAAACAATTTTTAACTCAATCTGGATATATCTCATAAAAAAAGTAAAGAGTCAAAATTTAGATTTTGACTCTTTACTTTTTTTTGATTTTTATAGTCTAAACAACAAATCTTCATATGTTGGAATAGCCCAAAGTGATTTCTCAACTTGTTGCTCTAAGGTATCCACATATTTTCTTAAATCTTTCATCAATGGAACCACATTTTTTTCTAGAAAAATTGCTCTTTCATAAATTGGCTCTACCCCATTTGAAGTTTTAAGCTGAGAATCTATTTGAGAAAGAATTGTTTTAGCCTTCTCCTTAGCTGAGAGTAGTTTTATTAAATGAGCCTTATCTGCAGTTACAAGCTCATCATCTCCAAATGCTTCTCTGATGCTTTTTATCGCTTCAGCTATTTTAGTAGCATAAGTTATTACTGCTGGGTAAATCTCTGTTCTAGTCATCCTTACAGCTGTTCCAGCCTCTATGTTTATCTGTTTGATATATCTTTCACAGTAAACTATATATCTAGCTTCTAATTCTGTTTTTGACAGTATATTACTATTGGTAAATAAATCTATTGTTTCTTGTTCCATATAAACTGGAAGCGATTCAACTGTATTAGTAAGATTCTCTAATCCTCTTTTTTTTGCTTCTATTACCCAAGCATTTTCATATCCATTTCCAGAGAAAATTATTCTTTTATGCTTTTCATATCTCTCTTTTATCAGTTTAACTACACTTTTTTTAAGTTTTTTAGGTTCTACCGTTTCTAATATATCAGCATACTCTTTAAATACTGTTCCTATTATTGCATTCATAATGAATGTTGGAGTAGACGCTGAAGCACTTGAACCAGGCATTCTAAATTCAAACTTATTTCCTGTAAAGGCAAAAGGAGAAGTTCTATTTCTATCAGATATATCTTTAGGAATTCTTGGGAAATTTTTGATATTTATTTCCACAGATTCTTGTTCTGTATTTTCAAGAGGCAACTTTCCTATATTCTCATAGATTTGCTCCAATTCTGGTCCTATGAAAGCTGAAATTATAGCTGGTGGAGCTTCATGTCCTCCTAGTCTATGGTCATTTCCTGGAGTTGCAGTAGATACTCTCAGTACTCTTGCGTATCTATCTACAGCTTCTAATATTCCCATCATAAATATTAAAAATTCTAAATTATTTTCATCTAAAGAACCTGGATCTAAAAGATTTTCTCCTGAATCAGTAGCCAATGACCAGTTACAATGTTTTCCTGAACCATTTACCCCACTAAAAGGCTTTTCATGAAGAAGAGCTGCTAATTTTCTACGCTCTGCTACTTTTTTTATAACGTCCATAGCCAATTGATTTTGATCTACGGCAACATTTGCTGTGGTAAACATAAGAGCTATCTCAAATTGATTAGGTGCAACTTCATTATGCTTTGTTTTAGCCATAACTCCTATTTTCCAAAGCTCAGCGTCCAGCTCAGCCATAAATCCTTCTACACGCTCTTTAATTGTACCATAATAGTGATCATTTAGTTCTTGCCCCTTTGGAGGTAGTGTACCAAATAAAGTTCTTCCAGAAAGCATTAAATCTTGACGTTTTTCCCAAAATTCTTTTTCTACTAAAAAATATTCCTGTTCTATTCCTAAAGTATTTTCTATTTTTTTAACATTTTTATCTCCAAGAGCTTTTTTCAATCTCAGTGCTTCTTCTGTTACAAAATCTATTGAACGTAGCAATGGAACCTTTTTATCTAGTGCTACTCCATTATATCCAACAAAAGCTGTTGGTATAAAAAGAGATTTTGCAAGTCCTTCTCCTCTTAAAAACATTGGAGATTTTAAATCCCAAGCTGTATATCCTCTAGCTTCAAAAGTGGCTCTTGTTCCGCCATTTGGAAAAGATGAAGTATCTGCTTCTCCTTTTACAAGTTCTTTTCCCGAAAACTGAGAAAGAACTGTCCCATCTGAAGAAATGGCAATAAATGATTCGTGCTTTTCTGCTGTTAGTTCTGTAAGAGGTTGAAACCAGTGTGTAAAGTGTGTTGCACCATTTTCTACTGCCCAATTTTTTACTGCATTGGCAATTACATCCGCCACTCCTAAAGAGAGTTCTTTGTCTCCATTTTGCACAGCTTTAAACTCTTTAAAAATTGAACTTGGAACTCTATTCTTCAGTTGATTTTCATCAAAACAGTTAATACCAAAAACTTCTAGCATATTCTTCATTATTTCCCCCTAAATTTAATAAAATTGATAAGATAATTTATTATATAAATTTTAATTATGAAACTTATTTCTTATTTTATATTTTATGGAATTAATTTTCTAAAATGGTACTGTAATCTGTTCTAAAAGTCAACCCTTTTTTTTATCTCGTGAATAAACTTGGATTTTAAAAAAAGCTTAGTGCAAAATTGCACTAAGCTCAATTTAAAAAATTTCTTCTATTTTCCAAAGAAGATCATCGTGTTTTTCTAAGTAACCTTTAAGTGTTGAAAGTTGATGATTTTCTCCATACAGTTTAACTTCAAAACGTGGCATTCTTTCAGCAAAATTTTCCTTATTTACATGTCTCTTATCAAAAAGTAAAGCTCTTTTTTCTATTTTTCCCTCTACCTCTACAAGTAACATTTCTTTAACGAAATCAACTATTCTAACATTTTTTGCTTTGTCTAGTTCTTCGTTTTTCTCTTCTCTAGCTTTACGGTTTTCTGCGTTTACTCTTTTGTTTTCTGTTCTCTCTTTATGTGCTTTTGCTTCTAAAAGACGGTTTTTCTTTTTGATTTTTTTCATTGTTCCAAAACCATTACCTTTTTCTTTTGTTTTACTTATAACTTTCATCTCAATCTCCTTTATTAGGCAGTAATACATAATTAATAACACTTTTTAGTTTTTATGTATATTCTACCATTAATTCTTGATTTTAGCCAATAGAAATTAAAAAATAATGCACTTTTTCAAAAAAAAATATTTTTTCTTGAAATTTTGATATATACATGTTATAGTTTCTCTATAAACTTAATGAATGAGTAAAATAATTATAAAACAAAATAAAACTTATATAATAGTCGTGATATGGACGACGAGTTTCTACCTGCGAACCTCAAACTTGCGGACTATAAGTGTATAGTTTTTGAATATGTTTTTTTTGCATACCTTACTATATGACTTATAGGGAAACCTCTTTTTGGTTTCCTTTTTTATTTCTTAGAAAACTTTATGTTTTCTAAGAAATTTTTGACATATCTTAAAATGGAGGAGAGAAAAATGAAAAAACTTTATTCGGCTACTAGATTTAAAATTTCAATAAGTAAAAAATCATTATTATCTCTTTTAATATATTTCAAAGAAAAAAGCAGTGAGCTTGATAGGTGTGTATATGCATCTATCATTCCCACTGCTTTTTATTTTTTATAAGGGGGAGAATTTTATGATTGAAGTAGGGGTAATTATGGGAAGTCGTTCAGACCTTCCTACTATGAATTTAGCTGTAGATATTTTAAAGGAGTTAGGAATTAATTTTGAAGTTAAAATTGTTTCAGCTCACAGAACTCCTGAGCTTATGTTTGAATATGCCAAAGCGGCTAAGTCTCGTGGACTTAAAGTTATTATTGCAGGAGCTGGTGGGGCAGCTCATCTTCCAGGAATGGTGGCAAGCTTAACAACTCTTCCTGTTATAGGAGTTCCTATTCAATCTAAAACTTTAAAAGGAATTGACTCACTTTTATCCATCGTGCAAATGCCTGGAGGAGTTCCTGTAGCCACTGTAGCAATAGGGGAAGCGGGAGCTAAAAATGCTGGACTTTTAGCAGGGAGCATTTTAGCAATATCCAACTCTGAGATAAATGAAAAACTAACTGACTATAGATCTAATATGAAAAATGCAGTTTTAAAAGATAGTGAGGTGAAGCAATGATAATTGAAAAAAATTCTACTATAGGAATTATCGGTGGCGGTCAACTGGCTAAAATGCTAACTGATGCTGCTCATGATTTTGGATTTAAAGTTATTGTTTTAGATCCAAGCCCCGAGGCTTGTGCTGGAAAAATTGCAGATATTCACCTAAAAGGAGAATATGATGATGGCAGACTTTTAAAGGTAATCTCTGAACTTTCAGATGTAATTACTTATGAATTTGAAAATATTCCAGCTGTTTCTTTAGATGTATTGAATTATTTCAATGCTTATTTACCTCAAGGTGCACGTCCTCTTTATCTAAGTCAACATAGAATTCGTGAAAAAAATGCAGTAACTGACTTGGGGATAAAAACGGCTGAGTATTTACCAGTTTCTAGTAGAGATGATTTAGAAAATGCTGTATCAAAAATCAAACTTCCAGCAATTTTAAAAACTTGTTCTGGTGGATATGATGGTAAAGACCAATGGATTTTAAAAGAAATCGAAGATTTAGAAAATGTACCTTTTAAAGAAAAAGAAAAAATAGAATATATTTTAGAACAAATGATTAATTTCAAAACTGAGCTTTCTTGTGTGGTAGTTAGAAATTTGGATGATGAAATCGTAACTTTCCCTGTGGGAGAAAATATTCATGAAAATGGAGTTCTGAAAAATACTATTGTACCGGCTAGAGTTTCAGACATTATTTTAACTAAAGTTCAAGAAATAGCTAAAAAAATTATGACCGAGTTGGATTTTATAGGAATTTTAGCTCTTGAATTTTTCTTAGGAGAAAATGATGAGATTTATTTCAATGAAATGGCTCCTAGACCTCACAACAGTTGCCACTACTCTATGGACGCTTGTAACTATTCTCAGTTCCAGCTTCATATTATGAGTATTTGTGGTATGAAACTAAAAGTTCCTAAACTTAGTACTAATTGTGTAATGATAAATATTTTAGGTGATAGCAAAAAGAAAGTTGAAAAACTTGAAGATAAAGATTACAGAAAAATTCACCTTTACGGTAAAGATAAATGGATCACTGGAAGAAAAATGGGTCACATAAATCTTGTGGGAGATAATTTAGATAAACTTATAAAAAAAGCAAATAGTTTTTAATCGGGGAGAGAAAAAATGAATAAAAGAGTTTTTATAAAAAAGAAAAATGGATTTTTAGTAGAAAGTATCTCGTTATTAAAAGAACTTAAAGAAAACTTACAAGAAAATAGTTTAGAGAAAGTTGAAATTTATAACACTTATGATATTTTCAACTGCAACTCAGAAGAACTAGAATTACTTAAAACTAAAATTCTTTCTGAAGCTGTTGCAGACGAAGTTTTTTTAGAAATCAATTTAGATGGACAAAATTATTTAGCTATTGAGTTTTTACCAGGTCAATATGATCAGAGAGCTGATTCAGCCGAGCAATGTCTTGCTCTTTTAGGAAAAGGTGAAAATGTTTCTATCAAAAGTGGACGTGTTATCGTTTTCACAGGAAATATTAACTCTTTTGAAAAAATAAAAGCTTATTTAATAAATCCAATAGAAGCTAGAACTAAAGATTTAACCCTTCTTTCTAATGAAGAAAATATAGAAATTGAACCCGTTAAATTCTTCACAGGATTTATAGATTTTTGTAAAACTGAACTTCTAAACTTTTTAAAAGAAAACTCTTTGGCTATGACTATAAATGATTTAAAGCATATTCAAAATTATTTTAAAAATATAGAAAATCGTAATCCTTCTGAAACTGAAATAAAAGTTTTGGATACTTATTGGTCTGACCACTGTCGTCACACTACTTTTGAAACTTTTTTAGAAAATATAACTTTTGAATCTGGAACTTTCACTGAAAATATTCAGCAAGCTTTTGAGAATTATTTAGAAATGAGAAAAAATCTTGGACGTGAAAATAAAGCAATCACTCTTATGGATATGGCTACAATAGGAGCTAAAACAATAAGAGCCAATGGTGATTTAGAGGATTTAGAAATTTCTGATGAAATAAACGCTTGTAGTATTGAAATAGATGTGGACGTGGATGGAATTACTGAAAAATATTTACTTATGTTTAAAAATGAAACTCATAACCATCCTACTGAGATTGAACCTTTTGGAGGAGCTAGTACTTGTATAGGAGGAGCTATCAGAGATCCTTTATCAGGAAGAGCTTATGTTTATCAGGCTATGAGAATTACTGGTTCAGCAGATATCACTACACCGATGGAAAAAACTTTAGAAAACAAGCTACCTCAAATGACTATTTCTAAAGGAGCAGCTCACGGTTATTCCTCTTATGGAAATCAAATAGGACTGGCTACTACTTTTGTAAGAGAGATTTATCACCCTGGATATGTAGCAAAACGTATGGAAGTTGGAGCTGTTGTTGGAGCTGTAAAAAAAGAGTATGTTAGAAGAGAAAAGCCTAATCCTGGTGATATCGTTGTAGTTCTTGGTGGACGTACTGGAAGAGATGGTGTTGGAGGAGCAACTGGTTCTTCTAAAGAACACACTGATAATTCTCTAAGCAAATGTTCTTCTGAGGTTCAAAAGGGAAATGCTCCTGTAGAAAGAAGAATACAAAGACTTTTCCGTAATCCTGAAGTTACAAAACTTATAAAAAAATCCAATGACTTTGGAGCAGGTGGAGTTAGTGTTGCTATAGGAGAGATTGCTGCTGGAGTTGATGTTAACTTAGATGCACTTCCTGTTAAATATGCTGGACTAAACGGAACTGACTTGGCTATCTCTGAATCTCAAGAAAGAATGGCAGTAGTTATTGAAGCTGATCAAGTTGAAAAATTCCAAAAGCTAGTACAAGCTGAAAATTTAGAGTCTGCAGTTGTAGCCATTGTTACAGAAGTTCCTAGACTAGTAATCAGATATAAAAATGAAAAAATAGTGGACATAGCAAGAGAGTTTTTAGATACTAACGGAGCTACTAATTCACAAAATGTAACTGTCACTTCTTGTGGAACTTTAGAAGAGGTAAAAGAATTTACAGAATCTTCATTCAAAGAGATGCTAACTAATGTGAATGTGGCTTCTCAAAGAGGAATGGTTGAGATGTTTGATGCAACTATTGGACGTAGTACTGTTCTTATGCCTTATGGTGGAATGTATCAACTTACACCTTCTGAAGCAAGTGTACAAAAAATAGTAACTGAAGGATACACTGAAACTGCATCTATACTTTCTTTTGGATATAATCCATTCGTTTCTGAGTATTCTCCTTATCTAGGGGCAATTTATGCAGTCGTTGAGTCTTTAAATAGATTGACTGCTGTAGGAGGAGATTACAAAAAAGCAAGACTTAGTTTTCAAGAATATTTTGAAAAACTTGGAGATTCAAAAGAGAAATGGGGAAAACCTTTCCAAGCTCTTTTAGGAGCACTAGAAGCTCAAATTCAGTTTAATACTCCTGCAATTGGTGGAAAAGATAGTATGAGTGGAACTTTTAAAAATATAAATGTGCCTCCTACTCTTATCTCTTTTGCAGTAACTACCGAAAAAGTAAAAAATATTATTTCAGCTGAATTCAAATCAGCTAAAAACTATGTTTATTTGATAGAGCATGTGACTAAATCCAACTCTCTTCCTAACTACACTATGTTAAAAGAGAATATGGAATTTATCCATGAGAATATATTGAATGGAAAAATTTTAAGTGCAAGTACAGTCTCTTTTGGTGGTTGGGGAGAAACTGCTCTTAAAATGGGCTTAGGAAATAGATTAGGAGCTGAGCTACATTCTTCTATATCTCCTTTAAAGCCACTTCTTGGAAGTTTTTTAATAGAATCT
>JBOFFH010000133.1:0-3756 GCA_051648485.1 Fusobacteriaceae bacterium | reverse complement strand
AATTAAATTAAATTTTGGAGGAGTAAATCATGGATTATAAAAAAGTCGCCGATTTTATTATTGAAAATATTGGAACAGAAAAAAACATATCTAGTGTTGGACATTGTGCAACAAGATTGAGAGTTGTTGTAAAAGATGAATCAGGTGTTAAGTTAGAAAATTTAAAAAAGAATACTGATATAAAAGGAGCTTTTTTCTCAAACGGACAACTGCAAATTATTTTAGGGCAAGGTGTTGTAAATAAAGTTTGTAGTGCTATTTTAGGAGAAGCACATATTGAAGAGTCATCTTTAGAAGATATAAAAAAAGATCAAATTAGAAATTTAAATATTTTTCAAAGATTTGCAAGAATATTATCAAATATATTTGTGCCAATAATACCAGCTATCGTAGCAAGTGGACTACTTATGGGAGTTTTAGGAATGGGGAAAACTTTTGGCTGGCTATCAAGTGATTCATCAATGTTTGAACTTTTAGATATGTTCTCAAATACAGCGTTTGTATTTTTACCAATAATTTTAGCATTTTCAGCAGCAAAAGAGTTTGGAGCTAATCCATATTTAGCAGCAGCACTTGGAGGAATACTAATCCATCCAGCTCTTCAAAATGCTTGGACAGTTGGAAACGGAGTTTCTAGCTACTTTACATTATTTGGTATAAACTTTGCTAAAATTGGTTATCAAGGAACAGTTTTACCAATACTGATAGCAATTTGGGTTATGAGCTTAATTGAAAAAAATCTGAGAAAGATTGTTCCAAACATGTTAGATATTATTTTGACACCGTTTTTAACAATACTTATAACTGGATTTGTTAGTATTACAATTATTGGTCCTTTGGGAAGAGTTGCAGGAAATGGAATATCTTTTGGATTACAATATATATACTCAACATTTGGAATTTTTGCAGGAGCTATTTTAGCTGGAAGTTATTCATCTATCGTTATAACAGGAATGCATCACAGTTTTCATGCTATTGAAGCAAATCTTTTAGCAAATCCAAGTATAGGAAAGAATTTCTTACTTCCATTATGGTCTATGGCTAACGTAGCTCAAGGTGGAGCAGCTATGGCAGTATTTTTAAAAAGTAAGAATCCTACTATAAAATCAATAGCACTACCTGCTTCACTTTCATGTCTTCTTGGAATAACAGAAGCAGCTTTATTTGGAGTAAATTTAAGACTTGGAAAACCATTTATAGGAGCTGTAATAGGAGGAGCAATTGGTGGAGCTTATATAAGTTTTACAAAAGTTGCTATGAATGCAGTTGGAGTGACAGGAATTCCAGCAATTTCAATTGTTCAGCCAGGATCTATGATTAACTATATAATTGCTCTTTTAATCAGTTTTACTGTGGCTGGAGTTGCAACAATAATACTTGGATTCAAAGATGAGGTGTAATATGTGGAAAAGTAAATTTCATATAGCCCCCCCTTATGGACTTTTAAATGATCCAAATGGGCTTATCTATTGGAAAGGTGAGTATCATCTTTTCTACCAATGGAACCCAAATTCGTGTGAGCATAAAACAAAACATTGGGCTCACTTAAAAAGTAAAGATTTAATAGAATGGGAAACTTTGCCCATTGCTTTAGAACCAAAAGATTGGTTTGATAAAAATGGATGTTATTCTGGAAGTGCCATCGAAAAAGATGGAAAGATTTATCTTTTCTATACAGGTAACGTAAAAAATGATGGTAAAAGAGAAAGTTATCAATGTTTAGCAACATCTGAAGATGGAATCAATTTTGATAAAAAAGGTCCTGTTATAAACGATAAAGATATTCCAAAAGAGTATACTCGTCATTTTAGAGATCCAAAGGTTTTTATAAAAGATGGAGTTTATAAAATGGTTTTAGGAGCTCAAAGATTAAATTTAACAGGAACAATTGTAGTATTTACATCTCAGAATTTAATAACTTGGAGTTTTGAAAAAGAGATTTTAGATGGAGATTTTGGCTTTATGTCAGAATGTCCAGACTTTATTCAGGATGGAGAAGAAACAGCCTTACTTTTTTCTCCACAAGGTATTGAAGCAAAAGGAGATCTTTATAACAATAGATACCAATCAGGTTATGTTATAAGGGATTTAGAAGAGAGTGACAAAAATAGTTTTATAGAGTTAGATAGAGGATTTGAGTTTTATGCTCCTCAAACGTTTAAAGATGAGTTCGATAAAAACGTTTTAATAGGCTGGATGGGAATGCCTGAAGAGTTAGAGCACCCAACTGTAGAAAGTGAAAATTGGATTCACTCATTAACTTTACCAAGAACATTAGAAATCAAAAAAGGCAAAATTATTCAAAAGCCACATATTAATTTACAAAAATTAAGAAAAGAAAGATTCCTTTTAGAAAATATAGTTGTAGATAAAGAATTAGATTTATCAAAGTTTAATATTTCTGGAGAAACTTATGAATTAATAATAGATTTTGAAAAAATAACATCTGAATTCTCAATAGAATTAAGAAAAGGAAAGAATGAAAAAACAACGTTCACCTACAATCCTATGGAAAGAAAAGCTATTTTTAATAGAAACTTCTCTGGAGTTGGATATAAAGGAACTCGTAGTTGTTTTATCAAAAAATTAGAAAATATAAGAATATTTATGGATAGATCATCAGTTGAAATTTTCTTAAATGATGGAGAAGAAGTATTTACAGCTAACATCTACCCAAATAAAGATAGTTTAGGTATTGAAATTGTGAGTGAAATGTTGTTAACTATACCTAAGATTGAGTTTTTTAAAATATAATGGAGGTTTATTATGAAACTAGGAGCAATTGAAGCTGGAGGAACAAAATTTGTTTGTGGAATAGCTAATGAAAATGGTGAAATTTTGGAAAGAGTGAGTTTTCCAACAGAAGAACCTGAAATAACATTAGGAAAAGTTTTTGATTTCTTTAAAAATAAAGGAGTAAAAGCAATTGGAGTTGGATCTTTTGGTCCGATTGATCCAAATCCTGAGTCTGCAACTTATGGATATATAACTAAAACACCTAAAAAATATTGGAGTGACTTTAATTTAATTGGTGAATTACAAAAAAATATTAATGTGCCTATGGCTTTTGATACAGATGTTAATAGTGCAGCACTTGGAGAAGCAACTTGGGGAGCAGCAAAAGGTCTTAAAAACTGTCTTTACCTAACAGTAGGAACTGGAATTGGAGGAGGAGTATTAGCTTCTGGTAAACTTATACATGGAATGCTTCATCCTGAGATGGGTCATATATTTGTTAGAAGACACTCTGAGGATACTTATGCTGGAAACTGTCCATTCCATAATGATTGTCTGGAAGGTTTAGCTGCAGGTCCAGCTATCGAAAAAAGATGGGGTATGAAAGCATATGAACTTCCTGTAGAGCACAAAGCTTGGGAGATTGAAGCTTACTACATTGCTCAAGCTCTTGTAAGTTATATATTGACAGTTTCACCCGAAAAAATAATTTTAGGTGGAGGAGTTATGAAACAAGTTCAATTATTCCCTCTTATTAGAAAAAATGTAAAAGATTTATTAAATAACTATGTTCAAACAAAAGAAATTTTAGATGATATAGACAACTACATAGTTACTCCTGGTCTTGGAGATAATGCAGGATTACTAGGTTCAATAGCACTTGCTATGAACATATAAGCTACTCACACTTGTAGAAGTAAAAGCTTTTGGCCTAACATACATAGCTATCAACTTAAAAAATATATAGAATCAAGAGATGTTAAAATTTTAATATCTCTTGATTCTATTGACTTAAACGAA
>JBOFFH010000132.1:0-30450 GCA_051648485.1 Fusobacteriaceae bacterium | reverse complement strand
AGAGTTTGGCACCTCGATGTCGGCTCATCGCATCCTGGGGCTGGAGAAGGTCCCAAGGGTTGGGCTGTTCGCCCATTAAAGCGGTACGTGAGCTGGGTTCAGAACGTCGTGAGACAGTTCGGTCCCTATCCACTGTAGGCGTTAGAATATTGAGAAGATCTGTCCTTAGTACGAGAGGACCGGGATGGACAAACCTCTGATGTACCAGTTGTCACGCCAGTGGCATAGCTGGGTAGTCACGTTTGGAACAGATAACCGCTGAAAGCATCTAAGCGGGAAACTGACTTCAAGATAAGTATTCTTTAAGACAACTTCGAGACTAGGAGATTGATAGGTTGGGGGTGTAAGAGCAGTGATGTTTTTAGCTGACCAATACTAATAAGTCGAAGTTTTAACCTAAAAAAAATGACAACTACTACTATACAGTTTCAAATGTCTAAAACATTTGATAGCTTGGTGAAAATAGCTATGGGGGTACACCTGGTCACATTTCGAACCCAGAAGTTAAGCCCATAAACGCTGAAGGTACTTGGTGGGAAGCTGCCCGGGAGAATAGGAATTCGCTAAGTTTTTTTATTTTTTGTATTTGTTATAAATAGTTGATTCTAAAATTATTGACATATGGATAATAGGTATGATATAATAGCTTGTTAAAACAGGTATTCCGCTTTAATGCAAGGAATATTAAATGAATATCTAAGGAGGAGTCAAAATGAAAGAAAAATTAATCCAATTAGTAGAGCAATCTTACTTAAGAAATGATATCCCAACTTTTAAAGCCGGAGATACAATTATTGTTCACTACAAAGTAAAAGAGGGTAACAAAGAAAGAATTCAGTTATTCGAAGGTGTAGTAATCAGAGTTAATGGTGGAGGAGTTGCAAAGACTTTCACAATTAGAAAAGTAACTGGTGGAATAGGTGTTGAGAGAATCATACCAGTAAATTCTCCAATGATCGACAAAATCGATGTACTAAAAGTTGGAAAAGTAAGAAGATCAAAGCTTTATTACTTAAGAGAACTTTCAGGAAAGAAAGCAAGAATCAAAGAAATCAGAAGATAATAATAAACTTCTTAAAAAGCCAGAGTTCAATCTCTGGCTTTTTTATTTTCATAATATGAACTATTTTTTCTCATTACGTTTAAATAGTGTTTTTTTCTCGAAAAAAGATCAAAAGTATGTTAGAATAAAAAAGTATGAAGTGTTTGAAAAAAATGAATTATTGAGGGGATGAGAATGGACAAAAAAGTAATAATAATTAATGGAATATTTTATTTGATCTTAACAGTATTTTTTATTTATATTTTTGTAAAAGAAAAAGAATTGGTAGAAAAAATTAATCTTTACAAGGAAGAATTTTCTAAATATTTAATTAGAAAATTAAATATTAAAAAAGAAACAACAAAAAAAGTTTTGACAAAATTTATTTATTATACAGAAACAATATCGACAGCATTGATTTTAGTTTTAGTTATTCAAAGGTTTTACTTAGGAAATTTTATGGTTCCAACTGGATCGATGATACCAACTATTATGCCTGGAAATAGACTTTTTGGAAATATGCTAATATATAAATTTTCTAAACCTAAAAGAGAAGATATAGCTGTATTTAAAGAACCGATTCAAAATAAAGTTCTGTATACAAAAAGAGTTATGGGGCTTCCAGGAGACAAAATTAAAATACAGGATGAACATCTGTTTATAAATAATGTCAAAATTACAGAAAGAAAATATTTAGATTTAGGAGAAATAAAAAATAAAGAGTGGACAGTACCTCAAAAAGGAGATAAGGTTTCAATAGTTCCTTTCGGAGAGTATAATGAGATGTTTAAAAGAAATAATATAGATATAGCTGAAGTTCAAAAATATATTTTAGATAATCCAGGTTCTATTTCAGAAATACTTCCTCAGCTAAAATTTTATGTAAACGGGCAAGAAACAGGGATGCTACTGGAATTAGTAGATAAAAAAGAGGTTGTAACTAAAATTTTTGCAGGCGAAAAAGTAGAAATTACTTTAACTTCAGATTACTATATGATGTTAGGAGACAATACAGATTCTAGCTATGATTCAAGAATGTGGGGATTTGTTTCTGAAAATAGAATCAGAGGAAAAGCATTTGTAAGATTTTGGCCTTTAAATAAAATGTCGCTACTAAAATAGGTATATTATGATAAAAAATATAAAAGAAATTAAAGAAAAAGATAGAATAATAGAGGATTTGAATTTCTTAGAAAAAGAAATTTTTAAAGAGAATTATTATTCTTTGAATCAAATTTTAGAAATAACTGAAAATGAAAGTTATAATATATATATATACCTTGAAAATGATGAACTTAAAGGATATTTAATTATTTATGATAGCTTAGATTGTTATGAAGTTATGAAAATCGGAGTAAAAAGTTCCCAAAGAAAAAAAAGTATAGCAGATCAACTTTTGAAATATTTTTTAGAACACAATGACAAAGATGTACTGTTAGAAGTAAGAGAAAGCAATACACCAGCTATAAATTTTTATAAAAAAAATGCTTTTGTTCAAATTAGAATAAGAAAAAACTATTACAAAGATAACGATGAAAATGCCTTAATAATGAAACTAGAAATATAATTTACATAAAAGGAGAGTTAAAAAATGGACAAAAATGTATATAGTAACCCACTATCAGAAAGGTATTCATCAAAAGAGATGTTAGAAAATTTTTCACCACAAAATAAATTTTCAACATGGCGTAAACTTTGGCTAGCTTTAGCAGAAGGAGAAAAAGAGTTAGGATTAAATATAACAGATGAACAAATTAATGCTATGAAAAGAGAACTTTATAACATAGATTTTGAAATGGCAAATATTCAAGAAAAAAAATTACGTCACGATGTTATGGCTCATGTTCATACTTTTGGAATAGCTGCAAAAGAAGCTATGCCTATTATACATTTAGGTGCTACAAGTGCTTATGTAGGTGATAACACAGACCTTATTCAAATAAAAAATGGATTGGATATTTTAAAAATTAAAATTATAAATGTATTAGATGAAATGAAAAATTTCTCTTTAGAATATAAAGATTTGCCAACTCTGGGATTCACTCATTTTCAAGCAGCACAACTTACAACAGTTGGAAAAAGAGCTACTCTTTGGATGCAAAGTTTATTATTAGATTTAGAAGAATTAGAGTTTAGAGCCTCTACTCTTAGATTTCGTGGAGTAAAGGGAACAACAGGAACTCAGGCAAGTTTTAAAGATCTTTTTAACGGAGATTTTGATAAAGTCAAAATGCTTGATAATTATGTAACTGAAAAAATGGGATTTGAAAAGAGATTTTTAGTAACAGGACAAACTTATGACAGAAAAATAGATAGTCAAGTATCTAATTTACTTTCTAATATAGCACAGTCAGCTCATAAATTCACTAACGATTTAAGACTTTTACAACATTTAAAAGAGATAGAAGAACCATTCGAAAAAAATCAAATAGGGTCTTCTGCTATGGCTTATAAGAGAAATCCAATGCGTAGTGAGAGAATTTCATCTTTAGCTAAGTATGTAATAGCTCTTCAGCAAAGTACAGCTATGGTAGCATCAACTCAATGGTTTGAAAGAACATTAGATGACTCTGCAAACAAAAGATTATCACTTCCTCAAGCTTTTTTAGCAGTGGATGCAATTTTGATTATATGGAAAAATATATTTGAAGGATTGGTAGTATATCCTAAAATGATAGAAAAACATATTATGGCTGAATTACCATTTATGGCAACAGAGTATATTATTATGGAATGTGTAAAAAATGGTGGAGATCGTCAAGAATTGCATGAAAGAATAAGATTACATTCTATGGAAGCAGGAAAAAATGTTAAAGTAAACGGCGAAGAAAATGACTTAATCGAGAGAATAATTGGAGATGAGTACTTTAATTTAGATAAAAAAAAGCTGTTATCTTTAATAGAACCTAAAAACTTTATTGGATTTGCATCACAGCAAACAGTAGATTTTATTGAGCAAGAAGTTAATCCAATTCTAGAATTGAATAAAGAGTGTTTAGGAATGAAAATAGATTTAAAAGTTTAAACAGGAGTTTAAATGTTATATAAAAAAGACACAAAGTGTAAGCATGAACTATTTTTAACAGGATTAGTTCTTTTATCAGTATATTTATCTTTAGGAGAAAGCTTGATTCCTAAGCCTTTTCCTTGGATGAAATTGGGATTAGCCAATATAGCTACGATTATAGCACTTGAAAAATTTAATTCGAAAATGGCTTTTGAAGTTGTTGTTTTAAGAATTTTTATCCAAGGAATAATGCTGGGAACAATGTTCACTCCTAGTTTTATAATAAGTTTAACAGGAGGAATAATATCCACTTGTGGAATGGTATTTTTATACCAATTTAGAAAGTACTTATCCTTGATTTCAATAAGTTCTTTAGCTGCATTTATCCATAATGGACTACAACTAATTGTAGTATATTTTTTAATTTTTAGAGGTATAGAAATAAATTCTAAATCTGTATTAATGTTTGTGTGGATATTTTTACTTGTTGGAGTAATTTCTGGTGGAATAACAGGAATAATTGTAGAAAAAATAAAATTAAGGAGAGTGGTATATAGTGAGTAGAAAATATTTCGGTACAGATGGAATAAGAGGAGAAGCAAACAAAGAACTTACAGCAGAACTTGCTATGAGATTAGGCTATGCTTTAGGATATAGAATAAGAAAAAATAACCCAGAAAAAAAATCGTTAAAAATAGTAATGGGGTGTGATACTAGAATATCGGGATATATGATAAGATCAGCCTTAACAGCTGGATTAAACTCTATGGGAATAAGTATAAATTTTGTAGGAGTAGTTCCAACACCAGCGGTTGCTTATTTAACTCAAAAAAAAGGTGCTGAAGCAGGAATAATGATATCAGCTTCTCACAATCCAGCAAAGGATAACGGAATAAAAATATTTTCAAGCAATGGACATAAGTTACCAGATGATGTAGAACTTGAATTAGAAGAGATAATGGACAATTTAAGTCAGTATATAACAGATGTTCTTCCAGGAGATTCAGTAGGAAAATTTAAATATGCCGAAGAAGATTATCATTTATATAAAGATCATCTTCTTTCTACAGTAAAGGGAGATTTCTCTAATATGAAAATAATATTAGATGCAGCGAATGGTTCAGCTTATAGAATTGCTAAAGAAGTTTTTATGGCATTAAAAGCTGAAGTAGTTGTAATAAATGATACTCCAAACGGGAAAAATATAAATGTGAAATGTGGTTCAACACATCCTGAGATTCTTTCTAAGGTAGTAATGGGTTACGAAGCAGACTTAGGTTTAGCATACGATGGAGATGCAGATCGTTTGATAGCTGTAGATAACAAAGGAAATATTATAGATGGAGATAAAATAATAGCTATTTTAGCTTTAGACATGAAAAACAAAGGTCTTTTAAATGACAATAAAGTAGTGACTACTATAATGAGTAACATGGGATTTGAAGACTATTTAAGTCAAAATAACATAGGATTAATAAGAGCTAATGTTGGCGATAGATATGTTCTTGAAAAAATGAAAAATCTAGGATTAAATCTTGGTGGAGAACAATCTGGGCACATTCTTCTTTGTGACTACTCTACAACAGGAGATGGAGTTTTAACTTCTTTGAAACTTGTAGAAGCTCTTAGAGATGATGGAATATCTTTAAATGAAAAAGTAAAAAATATAAAAGATTGGCCACAAGAGATGATAAATGTAAGAGTTCATAAAGATAAAAAAAGTACTTGGTCAAAAAATGAAACTGTAACTAAGTTCATTGCTCAAAAAGAAAAAGAAATGGGAGATATGGGAAGAGTTTTAGTTAGAACTTCGGGAACAGAGCCTATTATCAGAGTAATGGTAGAGGGAAAAGATGCTTTGCAGGTATCTAGTTATGTAAACCAGATAGCAGAAGTAGTGAAAAAAGAGCTAACTTAGGAGGAAGATATGTATAAAAACTTCTCTAAGGTATATGATTACTTTATGGAACATTGTGAATATGAATTATGGATAGATCAGATATATTTCGTTTTAAACAAATATGAAAAAGAAAGTGGTACGCTTATAGACATAGGGTGTGGAACTGGTTCAATGTTACAAGAATTTTCTAATAAATATAGTTGTGTAGGTTTAGATTTGTCAGAAAAAATGCTTGAAATTGCTCATAAAAAGCTAAAAAAGAAAAAGGTTGCACTATTCAAAGGAGATATGGTACTATTTGATGTAGGTTCGAAATTTGACATAGCAGTGAGCCTTTTTGATACAGTAAATCACCTTACGTCAAACGAGGATTTACTACAACACTTATGTACTGTAAAAGCCACATTAAATTCTGGTGGAATTTATATTTTTGATGTTATAGATAGAAATTTCATGAATAAAATGTTTAAAGGCGGAGTGTTTGCAGATAATAGAAAAAAAATGTCTGTTATTTGGGAGCATGAAATCGAAAATGATTTAGACTACATAGATGCTACTTATTTTGTAAAAAATAAAATGGGAACCTATGATAAATTAGAAGAAACTTATGAGAAAAAAATTTTTACAGAAAAAGAAATAAAAGATGCGATTAAAGCTTCTAATCTTACTTTGAAAGAAGTTGTTCTAAATAAAGAAATAGCAGGAGAGCGTAATTTTTATGTGGTAATGAATGAAGGATAAAAAAAATAACCTACTCATTAATAGAGATGTGATGAAAAGTTTTTCTCTTTTAGGCTATATAAGTTTAGTTTTAGTAGGAAACATTTTAGTTTATGTGTATATATATAAAATGATAGAAAAATATTTTTTTAAAAGTAACTTATTGTTTATTATTATGATAATTTTAGGTGTTGTTTCTGGTTTTTATGGAGTTTATAAAGCTATAATGAAGAGGTAAAAATGGAAATTATAAAAAAAATATTTAAAAATGCGTTCATAACATCACTAGTTATATTGGGATATGGAGTTATTTCAAGAAGTAACCTTATCTATATAGGGATGTTTGGAGGTTCTTTAGTGTCTATTTTAGGGTTTTATATGATAGCTTTAGATTCTAAAAAAAGTATTCATTCCTCTTCACCGATGAAAGCTAGTGTTCTAGGTTATCTAAGAAGATATTTTATCTATGCTATTTTTTTAGGAGGTTTAACCAAATATTTTGGAATCTCCATGTTAGTTTGTTCAGCAATAGGTCTTTTGAATATAAAGTTTAATATATTCATCTCGACTCTCTCTGATAATATATTGATGTTTAAAGAAAAGTATCTTAAGTAATTTTTAAGGAAAGGAGGTTTTATGAGAATAGGGCCAATTGAGTTTATTACTCCACCTTTAGTTGAAGGGCCGAAATTAATTTTTTCGATTCCTGTTCCAGAAAGTTTAAGTAATTTACCTTTTGTAATGAAAATTTCAGAAACTGGTTATGGATTTCCAGTCACATCTACTGTAACAAGTACTTGGTTTATAATGTTAGTTATTTTTCTTGGTTTAAGATTTAGTTCTAAAAACTTTAAGAATATTCCTGGAAAAATGCAAACATTTTTAGAAAGTTTTTACTTGTTTATAGAAGATTTGGCAGATCAAATGTTAGGGAAATGGAAAGTTAAGTACATAACCTACATAGGAACACTATTTATATTTATTTTGTTTTCCAACACGTTAACATTTTTCCCTATTCCTGGATTCACTATGAACAGTGGAGTGTTAGAAATAACTCCTGCTTTTAGATCACCTACAGCCGATTTAAACACAACAGTAGGATTAGCTCTTTTAACAACAGGAACATTTCTATTTACAGGAATAAAGTTAAATGGAATATTGGGATATTTAAAAGGATTACTTCAACCAATGCCTTTTATGCTACCAATAAACATAGTAGGAGAATTAGCTAAACCAACAAATATATCAATCAGACTTTTTGGTAATATGTTTGCAGGAATGGTAATAATCGGACTGATATACAAAGCAGCTCCAATTTTAGCACCAGGACCATTACATTTGTATTTTGATATTTTCGGTGGAATAGTTCAAAGTTTTGTATTCGTAATGTTAAGTTTAGTCTATATTCAGGGAGCCATTGGTGACACTGAATTTACTGAAGAATAAGAAAAAAATTAACTAAAAATTAGGAGGTAGTAAAAATGGATCAAATGTTATTAGCAAAAACTATAATTTTAGCAGCGTCTGCTTTAGGTGCAGGGTGTGGAATGATAGCAGGAATAGGACCAGGAATAGGACAAGGATATGCAGCAGGTAAAGCTGTAGAGGCTGTTGCTAGACAACCAGAAGCTAAAGCTAACATAATATCTACAATGATATTAGGACAAGCAGTATCTGAGTCAACAGGTATCTATTCACTAGTTATAGCTTTAATACTTTTATACGCAAACCCATTTATCGGATTAATCGGATAATAAGGAATAAAAAAAAGCGTTTGAAAGGAGGTAGAAGATTTGGTACCAACAATTATGCCAGCAGTTTCGATAGATGTAAATTTATTTTGGCAAATAATTAACTTTGTTATACTTATGATAGTTTTTAATAAATATCTAAAAGCACCTCTTGGAAAGATTTTAGCGAGCAGAAAAGAAGCGGTTGTAAATGAACTTAAAACTGCTGAAGAAGCAAAACTTACTGCTTTAAACGAAAGAAAAGAAGCTGAAGAATCTTTAAAGAAAGCAAGAAAAGAAGCTAGTCAAATAGTTGTAACTGCAGAAAAAAGAGCTTCTGAAAGAGCTGAAAACATTGTAAAAGATGCAACAGTTCAAAGAGATAAAATTTTAAAATCTGCTGAAATCGAAACTCATAAAATGAAAGAAAATCTTAAAAAAGAGCTTGCAGAATCTCTTCGTGAAACAGCAGCAGCTATGGCAGCAGAGTTATTAACGAGAAAAATAGATACAGATAAAAAGAATTCCCTAATGGACGAGTTTATAAACGAGGTAGGGGAAGCTAAATGGTAGAAAAAGTAGGGAAAAGATATGCTGATGCTATATATGATATAGCAAGAGAGATGGAAATTGTTTTAGATGTTTTTGCTCTTCTTAAAGAAGTAGATACTTTATACAATAAAAACTCAGAGTTTCGTGAATTTTTTCAGCATCCTTTAGTAAAAAAAGAGGATAAATTAGCTTTGATTGAAAAGATTTTTTCAGAAAAAACAGAGATAGAGAAAAATATAGTTCTTTATCTTGTAGAACGTGGAAGAATAATTGAAATTAAAAGTATTTTAGAAGAATATAAGACTTTATATTATAATGAAAATAGAATTGTAGATGTTAAAGCAACATTTGCCAGTGAAATAACAGATGAGCAAAAAAAGAAGCTTATAGAAAAAATTGAGAAGAATACTAATAAAAAAGTTAATTTAGAATTCACTATTGATACTACTCTAATAGGTGGAGCAATTTTAAAAATCGGAGATAAAATTATTGACGGTTCAATAAAGACTCAGTTAGGTAACATGGCAAAGGGAAAATAAAACCCGCATATTTAACATACTAGGAGGTGTGAAAAGGTTGAAAATTAGACCAGAAGAAGTAAGCAATATTATAAAAGCTGAAATTATGAATTATAAAAAGAATTTAGATATAAAAACTTCAGGATCGGTTCTAGAAGTAGGAGATGGAATAGCTAGAATATACGGGCTTAGTGATGCTAAGTCAGGAGAGCTTTTAGAGTTTCCTCATGGAGTAATGGGAATGGCATTAAACCTTGAAGAAAACAATGTAGGAGCAGTTATTCTTGGAGATTTTTCTCTTATCAAAGAGGGAGACGAAGTCAAAGCCACTGGAAAGATTGTTTCTGTTCCAGCTGGAGAAGCGTTACTTGGAAGAGTAGTAAACGCTTTAGGACAACCTATAGATGGAAAAGGTGAAATAAAAGCTGAAAAAATGATGGATATGGAGAGAAAAGCTTCAGGAATCATTTCTAGAAAGCCAGTAACTGAACCACTTCAAACAGGAATTAAATCAATAGATGGAATGGTTCCTATTGGAAGAGGTCAAAGAGAATTAATAATTGGAGATAGACAAACAGGAAAAACTGCTGTTGCCATAGATGCAATTTTAAATCAAAAAGGAACAGGAGTTAAGTGTATTTATGTTGCTATAGGTCAAAAGAGATCTACAGTAGCTCAAATAATGAAGAGATTAGAAGAAGCTGGAGCAATGGAATATACTACAATAGTAGCAGCCACTGCCTCTGAAGCAGCTCCATTACAATACATGGCACCTTACTCAGGAGTAGCTATGGGAGAGTACTTTATGGATAAAGGAGAGCATGTACTAATAATATATGATGACCTTTCTAAACATGCGGTTGCTTATAGAGAGATGTCGCTTTTGCTTAGAAGACCACCTGGTCGTGAGGCTTATCCAGGAGACGTATTCTATCTTCATTCAAGATTACTTGAAAGAGCAGCTAAACTTTCTGACGCTCTAGGTGGAGGTTCTATAACAGCACTTCCAATTATAGAAACTCAAGAAGGAGATGTATCTGCATATATTCCAACAAATGTTATATCAATAACAGATGGACAAATATTCCTAGATACACAACTTTTCAACTCAGGATTTAGACCAGCAATAAATGCTGGAATATCAGTATCAAGAGTTGGAGGAGCAGCACAGATAAAAGCTATGAAACAAGTTGCTGCTAAAGTAAAATTAGAATTAGCACAATACACAGAACTTTTAACATTTGCACAGTTTGGTTCAGACCTAGATAAAGCTACAAAAGCTCAACTAGAGAGAGGCCATAGAATAATGGAAATATTGAAGCAATCTCAGTACAGTCCTTATTCAGTAGAAGAGCAAGTGATATCTTTCTACTCTGTTATAAATGGACACTTGGATTCAATTGAACTTTCGAAAGTAAGAGATTTTGAAAAAGAGTTATTAACATTTATAAAAAATAACACAGATGTAATTGCAAAAATAACTGAAAAGAAAGCTTTAGATGATGATTTAGAAAAATCAATAGTTGAAGCAATCAAAAGTTTTAAAGCTAGTTTTAACTAGAAAGGAGTGAGATTGTGGCTGGATCTAAAGAGATAAAAAATAGAATTAAAAGTGTTCAGTCTACTCACCAGATAACCAAAGCCATGGAAATAGTTTCCACAACAAAATTTAAGAAGTTTTCCATAATAGTAGAGCAATCTAAAGCTTATTCAGAAGCTATAAAAGATATTTTAAAAAATATTTCAGCTGGAATAAAAAGTGAAAAACATCCTTTGTTTGATGGAAAAGATGAAGTTAAGAGAATAGGTGTTGTTGTTATGACTTCTGATAGAGGTTTATGTGGAAGTTTTAACAACGCGATACTTAAAAAACTTGAAGCTTTAATAAAAGAAAATCCGGGTAAGGAAATATCTATAATAGCAGTCGGTAAAAAATCTCGTGAATATTGTGCTAAGAGAAATTATGATATCAAGTCTATCTACAGCCAATTAACACCTGAGATGATGTTTGATAAAGCTAAAGAAATCAGTGAAAATATTGTAGAATATTATTATAACGGAATCTTTGATGAAGTTTATATGATATACAATCAGTATTTTTCAGCTGTGAGATATGAACTAGCTTTAGAAAGACTTATTCCAATTGCAAGAGTAGAAACACAGGAAAATATAAATTACATATTTGAACCTGATGCAGAAACTGTTTTATCTTCTCTTTTACCAAAGTATCTGAATGTTTCAATATATACAGCACTTTTAAATAATACAGCAAGTGAGCATAGTGCTAGAAAAAATGCCATGCAAAGTGCAACGGAAAACGCAGAAGATATGATAAAAGCATTAAAACTACAATATAACAGAGAAAGACAAGCTGTTATAACTCAAGAAATTTCTGAGATTGTAGGAGGAGCATCAGCTTTAAAGTAAGATAAAGAGATATAGGAGGCATTAAGTGGAGAATAAAGGAACTCTGATACAAATAATAGGTGCCGTTGTAGACGTTGCCTTTAAACAGAATCTTCCTGCTATATATAACGCCTTAATAGTAAAAGGAGCAGATGGAAAAGAGTTAGTTCTTGAAGTACAGCAGCACCTTGGAGACGATATAGTAAGGGCAGTAGCGATGGATGCTACTGAAGGACTACAAAGAGGACTAGAAGTAACAGATACAGGAGCTCCAATAACTGTTCCAGTAGGAACACCAGTTCTTGGAAGAATTTTAAATGTATTAGGACAACCAGTTGATGAAGCTGGACCAGTAGAAGCTACTGAATTTTTACCAATACACAGAGAAGCACCTGCTTTCGAAGAGCAAGGAACAGATGTAGAAATATTCGAAACGGGAATAAAAGTAATAGATATGCTTGCACCATACATAAAAGGTGGAAAGATAGGTTTACTTGGAGGAGCTGGAGTAGGTAAAACAGTTCTAATAATGGAGCTTATCAACAACATAGCTAAAGGACATGGAGGACTTTCAGTTTTTGCTGGAGTTGGAGAGAGAACAAGAGAGGGACGTGATCTTTATGATGAGATGACAGAATCAGGCGTTATATCTAAAACTGCTCTAGTTTATGGACAAATGAATGAGCCACCTGGAGCAAGATTAAGAGTTGCTTTAACAGGACTTACAATAGCAGAAAACTTCCGTGATAAAGAAGGACAGGATGTACTTCTTTTCGTAGACAATATATTTAGATTTACTCAAGCAGGTTCAGAGGTTTCAGCTCTTTTAGGAAGAATTCCTTCAGCAGTTGGATACCAGCCAAACCTTGCAACAGAGATGGGAAAACTTCAAGAGCGTATTACATCAACTAAGAACGGATCGATAACGTCAGTTCAAGCGGTTTATGTACCGGCAGATGATTTAACAGATCCAGCTCCAGCAACAACATTTGCTCACTTAGATGCAACAACAGTTCTTTCAAGAAGAATAGCATCTTTAGGAATTTATCCAGCGGTAGATCCATTGGATTCAACATCTAAAGCACTTGATCCCACAATAGTTGGAAAAGAACATTACAATACAGCTCGTGAGGTTCAGTCTGTACTTCAAAGATACAAAGAACTTCAAGACATTATAGCTATATTAGGTATGGATGAGCTTTCAGATGAAGATAAAATGATAGTTTCAAGAGCAAGAAAAATCGAAAGATTCTTCTCACAACCATTCTCAGTTGCTTCTCAATTTACAGGAATGGAAGGAAAATATGTTTCTGTAAAAGATACAATAAGAGGTTTCCAAGAGATACTAGAAGGAAAACACGATTCTCTTCCAGAGCAAGCGTTCCTTTATGTAGGTACAATTGAGGAGGCTATTGCAAAGGCTAAAGATCTTATGAAAGGAGCTGAATAATTATGGCAACTTTTAAGCTAAACATTGTATCTACTGAGAAAGTTTTATTATCTCAAGAGGTAGATTATTTAATGGTAAGAACTACTGATGGAGATATGGGGATTTTACCTAATCACTCTCCTTTTGTTGGATCACTTGCTATTGGAGAAATGAAAGTTAGGGCTAATGGTTCTGAAGAGTATTACTTTGTTTCTGGTGGATTTTTAGAAATTTCTAAAGCTAATGTTGTTACAGTTTTGGCTGATGAAGCTATGAACTCTAAGGATATTGATGTGGAACATGCTAGAAAAGCTGCAAAATATGCAGAAGAAAAGCTTCATAAACTTGCTGAGGATAAAGAAATACTTATGACTCAGAGAGCTTTACAAGAAGCACTTACAAAAGTAAGAATGGCAGAAAAACATATGTAACAAAAAAAAGAGGGAAACCTCTTTTTTTTGTTATTGAATTTTTTAAAATCAAATAAAATTCTTAGAAAGGATTAATTTATAAAAATCTTCAATTTTTTTTTCAAGTTCTTCTAAAGAAGAAGAATTTTCAATCACATAATTTGATTTTTTCAACTTAACTTTTAAACTCGTTTGAGAGTCAATAATTTTTTCAACCATCTCCTTGGTTAAATTATTTCTTTTTTGAACTCTTTTTATTTGATTTTCACGCGAGGTATAAATTAATAAAATTGAGTCACAGAGATATTCTAAATTTGACTCAAAAAGTAAAGGGATATCAAAAATAATAATTTTTTTTGAACAACTATTTTCAGTGTCAGTATTTTTAATTTTTTTGAAATATTCAATGACTAAAGGATGTATAATATTATTTAAAGAGCTCAATTTTTTTTTGTCAGAAAAAATTAATTCCCTAAATTTATTTATATCTAATTGATATTCAGAAATAAAAACTGAATCTCCAAAAATTCTTCGAATTTCATTGCAACAAAAAGGAGTATTTCTTATTTTTGTTGCAATTACATCAGCATCAACAACTTCTATTCCAATTTTTTTAAAAAAATTAGAAACAGTAGATTTACCACTAGCAATTCCTCCGGTTAAGCCAAGTATCATAATCTTCTCCTCAAATTTTTATATGTAAATATTATAGAATGAATTTTTTTTTTAATCAAGAGCAATTAAAGGATGTTTATTTTTTAAAATCGGTGTATAATTAAATAAAAAAGTTTTAAAAGGAAGTGTATTATGTTAATAGTAGCTCCAGCTGGGGATATAGAAAAGTTTTATGCAGCAGTAGATGCAGGTGCAGATGAAGTTTATATGGGACTTCAAGGTTTTGGTGCAAGAAAAAGTGCTAAAAATTTTACAATGTCAGAATACAAGGCATCAATAGATTATGCACACGAAAGAGGAAGCAGAGTTCTTCTGACACTAAATACAGTTATGATGGACAATGAAATAGAATCTCTTTATCATAATTTGAAGGTTCTCTATGAAACAGGATTAGATGCAGTTATAGTTCAAGATTTAGGAATGTTTAAATTTTTAAAAGAAAATTTTCCAAAATTAGAGATTCATGCAAGTACTCAGATGACTGTTTCTAACCATGTAGAAGCCCAATATTTAAAAGACTTAGGATTTTCAAGAGTAGTTCCTTCTAGAGAGTTAACGCTGGAAGATATAAAAAAGATAAAAGAAAACTGTGATATAGAATTAGAAATATTTGTATCAGGTGCTCTTTGTGTATCTTATTCAGGAAAATGCTATATCAGTAGTTTTATAGGTGCTCGTAGTGGAAATAGAGGTATGTGTGCTCAACCTTGTAGAAAAGTTTATCAAAGTTCGAATGGAGAAACAGGATACTTAATAAGTCCAAAAGATCAACTTATGGGGAAAGAAGAAATAGATGCACTAAAAGAGATAGGTGTGGAATCTATAAAAATAGAAGGAAGAATGAAAGATGCAAATTATGTTCATGAGTTAACTTCTTATTACAGAAAACTTATTGGCGGAGAAAACAGTAAAACTAGAGTCGAAAATGTTTTTAATCGTGGTTATTCTAAAGGTTATTTTTATGGAGAAAAAGAAGAAATTTTAAATAGAGATTACTCTTTTAATTTAGGAAAAAAATTAGGAGTTTTTAGTGGAAAAGAAATTATTTTGAGTGAAGAAGTTAGATTTGGAGACGGGGTTACTTTTGTTTCTAAAAATTATGAAAAATTAGGTGGAACATATATAAATCGTCTAAATATAAAAGGTGACGAAAATCCTAAATCCGAAAAAGCTGAAAAAGGTAGTACTTTAATAATAAGAGATATTCCTATAGGAACAAGATATCTTTATAAAAGTTATTCTAAAGATATAATGGATGAAATTTCTTCTGAAATGAAAAATACAGACAAAAGAGTACTGATTTCAGGAGAGTTTGTGGCAAAAATAGGAGAACTACCAAAACTTAAATTGAAATATAAAAATCTTTTAGGAAAAGAAGTTAATTATGAGCTAAAAGGAGAAAAAATAGTAGAGAAAGCTTCTAAAAGAGCTTTAACCCATGAAGAAATATTAGAAAAGATTTCTGAAATGGGAGATACAACTTTTTATCTAAATAAAGAAGATTTTAAAATTTCTATAGATTCAGAGATTTTTATTCCTGTTTCTATTTTAAAATCTTTAAGAAGAGATTGTGCAGAAGAATTAATAGATTTAATAGTTGAGAGTTATAAAAGAGAAATTAATGAAGAGATAAAATTAGATGAAAAAATAGAAGGTACAGAGAAAGACCAAATAATTATTTCTGCTATTGTAGAAAATCAAGAGCAAGAAAAGAGAGTAAAAGAGTTAGGGATAGAAAAAGTTTATTATTCAAATATAAATCCTGTAAGAGAAGAAAATATAGACAAAGTAAAATATAAAAGTAGTTTAGCATATAGTATGTTGGATTTGAAAAGAAATCCTAGTAAAAATTTAACAACTCACTGGTGCATGAATATTACAAACAGACATGCTTTAGAAGTTTTATCAAAAGACAAAAAAATAGAAACAGTAATTTTATCACCAGAACTAAGTTTTGAAAAAATTAAAAACTTAGGAAATACGAAACTTAAAAAAGCTCTTCTTATCTATTCTAAAGCTAAAGTTATGCATTTAGAATTACCTGCATTTAAAAAAGACTCTAGTATCATAAATGATAAAGGAGATATTTTCAATGTAATAATAAATGAATATGGAAACAGCGAAATTTATTTAGACAAACCTTTAAACATTACAGATAGAATGAAAGAGGTCAGAAGTTTGGGTGTAGATGAAGTTGTGCTTGAGTTTAAAAAAGAAAGTTTAGAAGAGATAGAATCTATAATAAAAGGAATTAGTGAAACTAAAAATTCAGAAAAAGAAAATTTAGGTTATAACTATTGGAAAGGAGTTTATTAATGAATCATAAAACTGTAAGAAATTTAGGAACTTGGTTTGGTCTTGGAGATATGAAAAAAGCCCCAGGAACTTTTGGAACTTTAGGGGGAATACCTCTTTATTTACTTTTGACATATATCAGAAGATTTTTTCCTAATAGTATGGTATACAATTCTTTTTATTTTGTATTTATAATAACTTTTTTTGCTTTAGCAGTTTATGTTTCAGATATATGTGAAAAAGAGATTTTTAAAGAAAAAGATCCTCAATCAGTAGTAATAGATGAAGTTTTAGGATTTGTAACAACTTTATTTTTGATTAATCCTGTTGGAATATCACAAACTCTGACAGCGATAGTTTTGGGATTTGTAATTTTTAGAATTTTAGATATTACAAAAATAGGACCAATAAATAGTTCACAGAATATCGGACATGGTATAGGAATAGTTTTAGATGATTTTTTAGCTGGAATGATAGGAAACTTTATAATGGTAACTATTTGGACAATTATTTTTTAGTAGAAAAAATTATGAAAAACCTGTATAATATTATGAGTAATTTTAAGATATGTAGAAATCTTAGCAGAGAGGGGAAAAACTTATGAATATCGGGGAAAGAATAAAAAGAAACCGAAACCAAAAAGGATTGTCGTTGAGAGAGCTGGCAGAAAAAGTTGTACTATCAGCAAGTTTCATATCACAAATAGAACAAGGAAAGGCATCTCCTTCAATAGAAAATTTGAAAAAAATAGCAAATTGCTTAGATGTAAGAGTGAGTTATCTTATCGAAGATGAAGATAGTAAAAAAAATTCCGATTTAATGAAAAAAGAAAATAGAAGATATGTTGAAAGTTTAGATTCTAACACAAAAATGGCACTTCTAACTTCATCTAATATAGAAAAAGGTATGGAACCTATCCTTTACGAGATAGGACCTTATGGAGAAAGTGGAAGAGGTTATTACCATCATCAAGGGGAAGAGTTTATTTTTATTCTAGAAGGAAAATTAGATATTTATATAGAAGATACTATTCATTCGTTGGATATAGGCGATAGTTTCTATTTTAAATCTAGCCAAAATCACAGATTTAAAAATAATACGGATAAACCTGCAAAAGCGATATGGGTAGTAACCCCACCAACATTTTAAGGAGATTGATATGAAATTAGAAATAAAATTTTTAAATTCAGTAAGGTTGATAAAATTATTGATTGCTGCAAGTAGATGGCTATCTAAATATTCAGATGTATTGAATGATTTGAATGTTTATCCTGTTCCAGATGGAGATACAGGAACTAATATGTCTATGACTTTACAAGCTGTAGAAAACGATTTAATAAAATTGAATCATGAACCTAAAATGGAAGAGTTGGCTGAAATTGTTTCTGAATCAATACTTCTAGGAGCAAGAGGAAATTCAGGAACAATATTGTCTCAAATAATCCAAGGGTTTTTAGATGGTGTAAAGCACAAAGAAGAAGTTAGTGTAGAAGATGTTGCCTTAGCTTTTAAAAAAGCTAAAGAACGTGCTTATGATGCTGTTATGGAGCCTGTAGAAGGAACGATGTTAACAGTTATAAGAAGGGTTGCAGAAGAAGCAGTAGCATATACAGGTCCAAAGGATGATTTTGTACTATTTTTAGTACATCTTAAAAATGTAGCTCACGAAGCAGTAGAAGAGACTCCTAATCAACTTTTAAAACTTAAAGAAGCTGGAGTTGTAGATGCTGGTGGAAAGGGAATTTTTTATATTTTAGAAGGATTTGAAAAGTCTATAGCTGATCCAGAGATGTTAAAAGATTTAGAAAGAATAGTAAAGTCTCAAGCTAATAGAAGAGATAAATTTGAAACAGCAGCAGCAGCTCATACATATGAAAATATCAAATTTAAATATTGTACGGAGTTTGTAATAGAAGCCGGAGCTTTTGATTTGTCTAGCTATAAAAGTGAACTTTTAAAGTTAGGAGATTCTCTTGTTTGTGCAAGTACAGCTAAAAAAACTAAAACCCATATTCACACAAATAATCCAGGTGCTGTTTTAGAAATAGCTGGATTATTGGGAAATCTAAACAATATAAAAATTGAAAATATGGAAATTCAGCATAGAAATATGATATTAGGTGGAGAGTCGATTGATGATTACACACTTTTAAAAGAAAAACAAAAATATATGTTCAATCATGAAAATGAAAATCCAATTGCAATTTTTGCTATATCAGATAATTTAGAGATAGGAAATTTGTTTTTAAATAATGGAGCCACTGGAGTTTTAATGGGTGGTCAAACACAAAATCCAAGTGTAGCAGATATAGAAGAAGGAATAAATCAAATAAAATCCCAAAGAATAGTAATTTTACCTAATAATAAAAATATTATAGGCTCAGCAAAATTAGCAGCTGAAAGGTCTAAAAAAGAAGTTGTTGTTCTTGAAACTGGAACTATGTTAGAAGGAAATTACATTATAAAAAACAGATTTGAAAGTTTAGAAAAAATCTTAATGGATAAAAAAAGAAACTATTCAATCGAGATAACAAAAGCTGTAAGAGATACTAAAGTAGACCAGTTAGAGATAAAATCAGGTGATTATATAGCTTTGATAAATGGAAAAATAACCAATAAAAATATCGAGTTGAAAGATTTGATAAATGAAGTTTATAAAAAATGTGTAAGCTCAGATACTTTAAATGTTTTCGCTGTTGTAGGGAAAGAATCTACTGAAGCTGGAAATGCAGCCTTAAAAGAAATAGAATCAATGGTTAAATATAAAGAAATATTTGCAGGACAAGAAAACTATCCTTACTATATCTATGTCGAAAATAAAGATCCTAATATGCCTGAAATAGCTATAGTGACTGATTCAACTTCAGATTTAACTAAAGAGTTAATGGGAGATTTGAATATTGATATAATTCCTTTAAAAATAACTTTTGATGGAAAAGAATATTTTAGAGATGGAGTTGATATCAGTAAAAAAGATTTTTGGAAAAAGTTCATTGCTGAAGATGTAATACCAAAAACTTCTCAGCCTTCACCAGCAGAATTTTTAGAGATGTATCAAAAACTTTTAGACAAAGGATATAAAAAAATAATATCTATTCATTTGAGTAGTAAATTAAGTGGAGCTCAACAAGCGGCAAGAGTAGCTCGTGGAATGCTGGGGAAAGAAAAAGAAATTGCAATTGTGGATTCAAAAACAATAACTTTCTCAATGGGATACCTAGTTTTAGAAGCAACCAAAATGGCAAAAGCTAAAAAAACATTTGAAGAGATCCTTGAATGGATGGAAGCAATACAAACTAAAAATAAAATTTATTTTGTAGTTAATGATATGAAATATTTAGAAAAAGGTGGAAGAATTGGAAAAGCTTCAGCAAAAATAGGCGGGATTTTAAATCTCAAACCAATCTTAAAAATAGAAGATGGAGAAGTAACACTTGCAGGAAAAGCTTTTGGAGAATCAGGAGCAGCAAGATATCTTTTAAAACTAGCGAGAGAGGAAGCTTCTAAAGGAAGTATAATAGTAAATACAGGTTGGGCCGGAACAGAAACCGAGCATGAAACAATAGAAAAAATTAGAACTGAAATATCTAAAATTTCAAAAATAGAAGTTAGAAATAGATTTGAAATTGGTGCAATAATTGGAGTGCATTCAGGACCAGTATATGGAATTAACGTAATTACAAAAGTATTATAAATAGGGGGAAAAAAATGGCAGTATTAGTTTGTGGTGGAGCAGGATATATAGGTAGTCATGTAACGAAATTATTATTAGAATCAGGAAAAGAGGTTATTGTTTTAGATAACCTTCAAACTGGACATGTAGAGGCAGTAGATGTGAGAGCTAAATTAGTTATTGGAGATTTAAGAGATGACGAATTTATGACAAGAGTATTTAAAGAAAACAAAATAGATGGTGTTATTGATTTTGCAGCAGATTCTTTAGTTGGAGAAAGTATAGTAGAGCCTCTTAAATATTATGAAAATAATGTTTATGGTTCAGCTTGTCTTTTAAAACACATGAAAGAAAATGGAGTAAATAAAATAGTTTTTTCTTCGACAGCAGCAACTTATGGAGAGCCGGAGAATGTTCCTATTTTAGAAACAGATAAAACTTTACCTACAAATCCTTATGGGGAAACTAAGTTAGCTGTTGAAAAAATGTTGAAATGGTCAGATTTAGCTTATGGAATAAAATATACAGCACTTAGATATTTTAATGTAGCTGGAGCTTATCCAGGAGGAGAAATAGGTGAGGACCATACACCTGAAACACACTTGATCCCAATAATACTTCAAGTTGCATTAGGTCAACGTGAAAGCATAGGAATATATGGAGATGACTATCCAACAGAGGATGGAACTTGTATTCGTGACTACGTTCATGTAATGGATTTAGCAGATGCTCATATAAAAGCATTACAAAGATTAGAGCAAGGTGGAGAAAGTACAGTTTATAATCTTGGAAATGGAAGTGGATTCTCTGTTAAAGAAGTTATAGAAAGTGCAAGAATAGTTACGATGCACCCTATTCCAGCAATTATATCTCCAAGACGTGCTGGAGATCCAGCTCGTTTAGTAGCAAGTTCAGCAAAGGCTATAAAAGAACTGAACTGGCATCCTAAATATCCAAAAATGGAAGATATAATTGAAACAGCTTGGGAATGGCATAAATCACATCCAAACGGATACGAAGATTAATAAAAAAATAAGCTCCCACTTAGGTGGGAGTAGTTATTTTTAGGAGGAAAATTTGGATAAGAAAAATATCCCTGAACACATAGCTATAATCATGGACGGAAATGGTAGATGGGCTAAAAAAAGATTTTTACCAAGAACATTAGGACATAGAGAAGGAGCCAAAACTTTAAAAAAGATTTTAACTCATTCTCAAAAAATAGGTGTGAAATATCTTACTGTTTATGCTTTTTCAACTGAAAATTGGAAAAGAGCAGCAGAAGAAGTAGATGCACTTATGAAACTTTTTAAATTATATTTGAAAAGTGAAGAGAAAACTTTTATGAAGAATAATGTGAAATTTATAATTTCTGGAAGAAAAGACAATGTTTCAGAAGAACTTTTAAAAAGTATTGATGAATTAAGAGAAAAAACAAAAAAAAATACAGGTATTACTTTGAATCTAGCTTTTAATTATGGTGGAAGAGCAGAAATAGTAGATGCTGTAAACAAAATTTTAGAAAACAAGTTAGAAAAAATAGATGAAAAAATATTTTCTGAATATTTATATAATCCTATTCCTGACCCAGAACTGTTAATTAGAACAAGTGGTGAGATAAGAATCTCTAATTTTCTTTTATGGCAAATAGCCTATTCAGAGATATATGTAACTGAAAAATTATGGCCAGAATTTGACGAGAAGGAGTTAGAAAAATCAATAGAATCTTATCAAAATAGAGATAGAAGATTCGGAGGAGTAAAAACGGATGTTAAATAGAATAATAATCTCAATTTTGGGAATTCCATTATTGGCATATTTATATTATAGTGGAGGAATACCACTTCTTATTTTCGTGAATTTAATAATAGCTGTTGGTTTATTTGAGTTTTATACCATGGTAGAAAACTCTGGAAAAAAAGTTTATAAAACTTTAGGAATAATATTTGGGATGATGATTCCAAATATATTATTTTTTGATGTTCCTTTACAAAATTCTGAAGTTTTGATAATACTATCTATGATTTTAATGATTATGAGAGTTCTAAGAAATGAAACAGAAAATAGTAGCTCAGAAATAGGAGTTACACTTTTAGGAATAGTTTATGTTTCAATCTTCTTTTCACATATGCTTTTAATAAGTAAATTTCCAAATGGAGGAAAACTTATATTGGTAATTCAAGTATTAGTTTGGGTGTGTGATAGTTTTGCTTATTTTACTGGAGTAAAATTTGGAAGAAAATTCTTTAAACAAGGGTTTAGTCAAATAAGTCCTAAAAAATCAGTGGAAGGTGCTATTGGAGGAACTTTTTGCACAATACTTGTACTTTATCTAATAAATAATTTTTTCAATGTTTTTCCAACTGAAATTTCAACATTAGCTATTATTTTTATAGGAATAATAATAAGTTTAACTGTACAAGTAGGAGATTTAGTTGAATCTATGTTTAAAAGAGAGTTCAAAATAAAAGATTCAGGAAGAATTTTAGGAGAGCACGGAGGAATTTTAGATAGATTTGATAGCCTTATTTTTCTTTTGCCAGCAGTTTATTATACATTAAAATATTTAATTTTATAAAAAAAATGAAAGAGACTTAGGTCTCTTTTCTTTTAGGAGGATATTATGAAAAAAATAGCAGTTTTAGGCTCTACAGGAAGCATAGGGGTAAATGCACTAGAAGTAATAAGAGGAGCAAAAGAAGAATTCCAAGTAATAGCTTTAACAGGCCACAATAATTACAAACTTTTAATAAAGCAAATAAATGAATTTAAACCTAAATATGTTTCGGTAGGGACAGAAGAAGGATACAAGATTTTAAAAGAAAAATTTCCAGATATAAAAATATACTTTGGTGAACAAGGTTTAAAGTTGATAGGAGCTTTAAAAGAGACTGATATAGTTTTGACAGCTATCAGTGGTTCAGTTGGAATAGATGCTACTGTAGAAGCAATAAAGCTTTCTAAAAGAGTAGCACTTGCGAATAAAGAAACTATGGTAGCGGCCGGAGAGTATATTAACAAACTTTTAAAAGAGTATCCTAAAGCCCAGATAATACCTGTAGATAGTGAGCATTCAGCTATTTTTCAATCTCTTTTGGGTGGAAGAAAAAAAGAAGTCAAAAAACTTATAATTACAGCAAGTGGAGGAACTTTTCGTGGAAAAAAAAGAGAAGAACTTTTAAATGTAAAGGTGGAAGACGCATTGAAACACCCTAATTGGTCGATGGGGAAAAAAATTACAATTGATTCATCAACTCTAGTAAATAAAGGATTAGAAGTTATAGAAGCACATCAACTTTTTGGAATAGAGTATGAAAATATAGAAGTAATAGTTCATCCTCAAAGCATAATTCATTCAATGGTAGAGTTTTGTGACACTAGTATAATTGCTCAAATGGGAGTTCCAGATATGAAATTACCAATTCAATATGCTTTTACTTATCCTGAGAGAATAGAAAATTGTGTAATGGAAAGTTTAGATTTTAAAAAGATAAATAATTTAACTTTTCAAGAACCTGATCACGAAACATTTTTAGGAATAAAATTAGCTTTCAAAGCTGGAAAAATAGGAAAAACTATGCCAGCAGTTTACAACAGTGCCAATGAAGTAGCTGTAGAACTTTTTTTAAAAGGTAAAATAAAATTCTTAGAAATTTATGAGATAATAGAAAAAGCAATGGATAGACATTTGCCAAAAGAGATAGAAACAATAGAGATAATAAAAATTGCAGACAAAGAAACAAGGGAGTGGGTGTATAAAAATTATGGAAATTAAGAAAAATGGAAAAATAATAGTTATAGAAGGAACAGATTCGAGTGGAAAAGAAACTCAAAGCAATATTATTTTTGAAAAGTTAAAAGGAAATGGTATAAATGTAAAAAAGATATCTTTTCCAAATTATGAAAGTCCTGCTTGCGCTCCTGTAAAAATGTATTTAGCTGGTGAATTTGGGGAAGATCCTATAAAAATAAACCCATATCCTATTTCAACAATGTATGCCATAGATAGGTATGCTTCTTTTAAACAAAATTGGGGAAAGTTTTACAAAGATGGTGGAATAGTAATAACGGATAGATACACAACTTCTAATATGGTTCATCAAGCTTCAAAAATAGAAAATTACAATGAAAAGTTAGAATACTTAGATTGGCTGGAAGATTTAGAGTATGAAAAAATAAAGATTCCAAGACCAAATATAGTAATATTTTTAAATATGCCTACAGAGTTTGCAATAAAACTTATGGAATCTAGAAAAAACAAAATAACTGGAGAAATGAAAAAAGATATTCATGAAAAAAATCACGAATATTTAAAAAAATCTCACGACAATGCTTGTGAAGTTGCAAAACTTCAAAACTGGGTAGAAATAATGTGTGTGGAAAAAAATAGAATAAAAACGATAGAAGAGATAAGTGAAGAAATTTTTAATGTAGTCAAAAAATTAATTGAAGAAAATTAAAAAAATAAATTGAGTTTGAGAGGAGATATAATTTTGGAAATATTAATAGCTTTTTTAGTTTTAGGAATAATAATTTTAATACATGAATTGGGACATTTTTTAGCAGCAAAATTTTTTAAAATGCCAGTTAGAGAATTTGCTATAGGTATGGGGCCTTACATATATTCTTATGAAGGTGAATCAACAACATATTCTTTTAGAGCAATTCCTATGGGAGGATTTGTCAACATAGATGGAATGGAAGTAGATAGTAAAGTTGAAAATGGTTTTAACACTAAATCTCCTATTCAAAGATTCGTAGTACTTTTTGCAGGAGTATTTATGAATTTTTTATTGGCTTTTATAATAATTTTTTCTATGTTAATGATAAATGGAAAAGCAATTCAAAATAATGAATCTAAAATAGGAAATATTTATGAAACTGCTAAAAGCTCAGGAATTTTAAAAGCTGGGGACAAAATTATAAAAATAGAAGAAACATCTATTCAAAATTGGCAAGAAGTTGGAAAAGCTGTAACAAATTTTAATACGATGAAAAATCCACAAGATAAAGAAAGACAACTAAAAATGGAAATTTTAAGAGAAGGAGAAAAATTAAAATTAGAAGTTCCGTTGACTTTTAATTCCGAAGGTAAAAGATATTTTTTAGGGATTTTACCTGAGTATAATACAAAAAAATATTTTTTAGGTGAAGCTTTTATGGATTCTTTTAAAACTTTTGGTGGAGTATTTAATCAAACTTTAACAGGATTCAAAATGTTAATTACAGGTCAAGTAAAAAAAGAAGAGATAAGTGGCCCCCTAGGAATAATAAAAGTAGTAGGAGAAGCTAGTCGTGGAGGAGTAGGAATAGTTCTTTGGCTGATAGTTATGCTTTCTATAAATGTAGGGATTTTTAATCTTCTTCCTTTTCCAGCTTTAGATGGAGGAAGAATAATTTTTGTTTTGTTAGAACTGATTGGAATAAATGTAAATAAAAAATTAGAAGAAAAAATTCATACAGGTGGAATGATTTTACTTGTATTGCTAATAGTGTATATAACAGCAAACGATATATTCAATATGAGAAAATAGGAGAAAAAATGATATTTCAAAGAACAGAACTTCTTTTAGGAAGTGAAAATTTAAATAAATTAAAAAAATCTCATATTTTAGTTTTTGGATTAGGAGGAGTAGGAGGTTTTGTAGTAGAAGCACTCGTAAGAAGTGGAATAGGAGAACTTACTGTAGTGGATTTTGATATTGTAGATATAACTAATTTGAACAGACAAATTATAGCGACTCAAGAAAGTGTGGGCAAAAGCAAAGCTGAACTTATAAAAGAAAGAGCACAATTAATAAATCCAGCTATAAAAATAAATGCTTTTCAAGAAAAATTTTGTGAAGAAAATGCAGAACTATTTTTTAATTCAAAAGCAAAGTATGATTATGTAGTGGATGCTATAGATTTAGTTACTCATAAGCTAAAAATAGTAGAACTTTCTAAAAAATATAATTTTAAAGTAATATCTTGCATGGGAACAGGAAACAAGCTAAATCCGACTCTTTTTAAAGTAGATGATATAAGTAAAACTACAGTTTGTCCACTAGCTCGTGTAATGCGTAAAGAAATAAAAGAAAGAAGAATGGGGAAATTAAAAGTATTGTTTTCTACAGAATATCCTAAAAAACCTGCAAATAAAAGTAATAGTAGAGAAAAAAGAACGAATGTAGGAAGCATTTCATTTGTTCCTTCAGTAGCTGGACTTATAATTGCCAGTGAAATTATAAAAGATTTGGTAGAGTTATAAATTAAAAAAGGATTTTTAAATTTATCTAGTAAATATATATACGTAGTTAAAAAATCTAGGAGGTATATTTATGAGTTATCAAAAATCTTTCACTGAAATAGAAAATAAATTTTGGAGTGAGTTTAAGCCTAAATTAAATGAAGCTGAAAAAGTAGAAGATACTAAAAAATTATTTTCAAAAACTATAGCAAATCTATTGGCTGAAATTGATTCAGAAATTAATGCAAAATATGGAGAGTTTGAAAGTGATTTTATGATTTTAGAGGATGGTTATTCAGTTTCTGAAAAAGTATCACAAAATGAAGTTTTTAAAGGATTATTAATGATATCAGATTTGCCTAAAATCATTAATAGATTTGCAGAAGCAGCTAGCCATAGAATGGTTCATCAGTTAAATAAACATGAGAAAGCCCAAGATGGAAAAAAAATAATCCATTAATCATAAAAAAAACCACAATTTTGTGGTTTTTTTTTATTCTAGTTTACATTAAAAAAAATGTTCCAAAAAAGTGTTCGATATGTTATAATAATGAATAAATGTTTTTTGGAGTTGATGCATTTGGATGGAATTATTTGTGTAAACAAACCACAGGGAATAACTTCTTTTGATGTGATTAGAAAACTTAGAAGAATTCTGAGAGAAAAAAGAATTGGTCACACTGGAACTTTAGACCCGCTAGCTACAGGAGTTTTAATTGTTTGTATTGGAAAAGCAACTAAACTAGTTTCAGATATTGAAGGTTATGAAAAAGATTATTTAGCTGGTTTTCAGCTAGGATACAAAACAGATACCTATGATACTGAAGGGGTTATAACAGAAGAGAGTGATAAAAAAAATTCTTCAGAAGAAGAATTAAAAAAAGTTTTAGAAAATTTCAAGGGTGATATTTTACAAATCCCCCCTATGTATTCAGCAATTAAAATTGATGGACAGAAACTTTATGATTTAGCTCGTGCTGGAATCACAGTAGAAAGAAAACCAAGACCAGTTACTGTTAAGAAACTTGAACTTTTAGACTTTAATGGAAATACAGGAAAACTTAATTGTTCTGTATCTAAAGGTACTTATATTCGTTCTCTTATTTTTGATATAGGAGAAATTTTAAAAAGTTTTGCCACTATGAATAGTTTAGTAAGAACGAGAGTAGGAACTACCTATTTAAAAGAATGCTTTACTTTAGAAGAAATAGAGGATTTGGCTGAAAAAAAAGATTTTTGTTTTCTAAAAGATGTGGAAAGTTATTTTAAATATCCAAAAATTTATTTAGAAAATGAAGAACAGTTAAAATATTATAAAAATGGAAATAGTTTTAACTTAAAAGGAAACAATGGTAATTACTCTGTATATTACAATGATGAATTTTTAGGTTTAGGTTCTATAGAAAAAAATCGTTTAAAAAGTTATAAATATTTTTAATATATTATTGTATCAATTATATGAAAAAATTTAATATAAAAAAATTTAAAAGGATGTGTTTATGAAGATTAAAAACGTAGCAATAATAGCCCACGTTGACCACGGAAAAACTACATTAGTTGACTGTTTACTTAGACAAGCTGGTGCTTTCGGAGCGCATGAGTTAGAAAAAGTTGTAGAAAGAGTAATGGACTCTAACGATATTGAAAAAGAAAGAGGAATTACAATATTCTCTAAAAATGCTTCAGTTAAATATAAAGATCACCAGATCAATATAGTTGACACTCCAGGCCATGCTGACTTTGGTGGAGAAGTTCAGAGAATCATGAAAATGGTTGATTCAGTTGTACTTCTAGTAGATGCTTTTGAAGGAACAATGCCACAAACTAAGTATGTTTTAAAGAAAGCTCTTGAGCAAGGACACAGACCTATTGTTGTTGTTAACAAAATAGACAGACCAAACGCAAGACCTGAAGAAGTTCTTTATATGATATATGATTTATTCTTAGATCTAAATGCAAATGAGTATCAACTTGAATTCCCAGTAGTTTATGCTTCTGGAAAAGGTGGATTTGCTAAAATCAACTTAGAAGATAAAAGTGAAAATATGATACCATTATTTGATTGTATCATAGAAAATGTTCCTGATCCTGAAGGTTCAAACGAAGCTCCTTTACAGTTCTCGGTTTCTAACATTGAGTATGATAACTATGTAGGTAAATTAGCTGTTGGAAGACTTTATAACGGTACTATCAAAAAAAATCAAGAAATCATCTTAATAAAAAGAGATGGAAAGCAAGTTAAAGGAAAAGCATCTGTACTTTATGGATACCAAGGATTAAAAAGAGTAGAAATAGAGCAGGCTTTCTGTGGAGATATAATATGTATTGCAGGAGTAGCAGGAGCAGATATCGGAGAAACTATCGCTGATAACTTAAATCCAATTGCATTACCTCTTATCGATATAGATGAGCCAACTCTTGCTATGACATTTATAGTAAATGATTCTCCATTTGCTGGAAAAGATGGTAAGAAAATAACTTCTCGTAATATCTGGGATAGACTTCAAAGTGAGCTTCAAGGAAATGTAAGTATGAGAGTAGAAGCTACTGAAGATACTGATTCATTCACAGTTAAAGGAAGAGGAGAGCTTCAGCTTTCTATATTACTTGAGAACATGAGAAGAGAAGGATATGAAGTTCAAGTTTCTAAACCAAGAGTTCTATTCAAAATAGAGAACGGAGAAAAATTTGAGCCTATCGAACTTGCAGTAGTAGATGTCGATGAAGCTTTTGCTGGTATCGTTATCGAGAAAATGGGAATTAGAAAAGGTGAAATGACTGCAATGAATCCTGGTGCAGATGGATATACTCGTCTTGAGTTCAAAGTTCCTTCAAGAGGACTTATTGGATTCCGTAACGAATTCTTAACTGATACAAAAGGAACAGGTATCCTTAACCATTCATTCTATGAATTTGAAATCTACAAAGGAGAAATTCCTACGAGAAACAAAGGAGCGCTTATCTCTTTAGAGAATGGTAAGACAAATGCTTATGCTCTTGGTGGATTACAAGATAGAGGAGTTCTATTTTTAGATTCAGGTGTAGATGTTTATGCAGGTATGATAATCGGAGAGCACAACAGAGAAAATGACCTAATAGTTAACGTTTGTAAAACTAAGAAACTTACAAATATGAGAGCTTCTGGTACTGATGATACTGTAAGACTTGCTACTCCTAGAAAAATGACATTAGAGCAAGCTTTAGATTACATTCAAGATGATGAGTTAGTGGAAATCACTCCTAACTTTATCAGAATAAGAAAAAGAATTCTTAATGAAAGTGATAGAAAAAAAGCTGAAAAAAAATAATTGAATTTTGAGATGAGACTGTCCTATATTTAGGGCGGTCTCATTTTTTTTAGAATAACACTTTTTAAAATTTTTATTTTATAGAGGAAGAATTTTAATTAGTTTGTATAAGTAATGTAAGATATTAAATTAGGAAATTTTGAATTAAGGAAGTGGGGATATGAAAAAGTTTTTTTTGCTTTTAATTTTTACAATAGTTTTGGGAACTACTGTTTTCTCAAAAGAATATTCTATAGAAACCAATTTTTTAAAAGCTACAAATAACTCGAGTTATTTAGAGGGAAATATATCAGCAGTTATTCCTGTTTATGAAATAAGTTCTAGCTTTTATGTTTCAACGGATCCTTTTATAAATATAGGAAAAAATTATTATGATTATGGGGTTATTTTAAGTTTAAATAAAACTTGGCATATAAGTGAAAAATGGTTTGCTTTAGCTGTTGCTGGAATAGGAATTATGAATTTAGAAAATGATTCAACTCATCAGCATGAAGGTTTTAATTTCAAAGAAAGAATTGGTTTAGGAGTGGGATACGAAATTAATGAGAATTCATCA
>JBOFFH010000131.1:0-9293 GCA_051648485.1 Fusobacteriaceae bacterium | reverse complement strand
TGTAGAACAAAAGCAAGAGTTGATAAACTAGATGAAAGATTGCATGAAAAAGGATATTCTTGTCAAAAAATTCATAGTGATATTCCTCAAGCTAAAAGAGAAAAAATTATGAAAAGTTTTAAAAATTTAGAAGTACAATTTTTGATAGCAACTGATGTGGTTGCACGTGGAATAGATGTAGAGGGTGTTACCCATATATATAACTATGATGTTCCTGAAAATGGAGAAGGATATGTTCATAGAATAGGAAGAACAGGAAGAGCAGGAAATAGTGGAAAAGCTTACACGTTGATAGATCCTAAAGATAACAGTGTTTTAAAAACTATAGAAGAAGAGATAGGTTTTTCTATTCTTAGAAGAGAAGTTGAATATGTTCAAAATATTGAAAATGAAAATGAACTTCCTAAAACAAAATATGATAAAAGAATAAATGTAAGTTCAAAAAAAATAGAAGCAATAAAAATAACTAAAAAACGTGCGAGTTTTAAAAAATAAAGCATATTTCAAGATAACAATTGACAAAAAAATGAAAATAATATATTATTAGTTAATTTAAAAAAACATATGACTCGTATATACCCAAAATATGGTTGGGAGTTTCTACGGTTGACCAATATCAACTGCTATGAGTGAAAATATATCTTTAAAATCCTTTAAAAAAGGAGTTTTTTAAGCTATCTCTTTCACTCGAAAGAGATAGCTTTTTATTTATAAAAAAATTATAGAAAGTCAAAAAAAGTAAAAAGGGAGAAAATTGTGAAAAAGAAAAGTATAGTAATTTTAGATTTCGGTTCTCAGTACAACCAGTTGATAGCGAGAAGAGTAAGAGAAATGGGAGTTTATGCAGAAGTAGTTCCATATTTTGAGCCTTTAGAAGAAATATTGAAAAGAGAACCTGCAGGAATAATTCTTTCTGGAGGACCAGCTTCAACTTATTTAGAAGGTTCGCCAACAATTGATCCAGCAATTTATGATACAGGTATCCCGATTTTAGGAATTTGCTATGGTATGCAACTTACGAACAGATTATTAGGAGGAGTGGTTGAACGTGCTGATAAACAAGAGTTTGGAAGAGCTGAACTAGTTTTAGATGCTACAGAATCACCTTTATTCTTTGAAGTTCCAAATGATTCACAAGTTTGGATGAGTCATGGAGATCACGTAACTGAAATACCTGAAGGATTTAAAGTTATAGCTCATACTGATTCTTGTATTGCTGCTATTTCCCATGAAGAAAAACAAATTTATGGTATACAATATCATGCAGAGGTAACTCATTCAGTTTATGGAGCTCAAATGTTTCACAACTTTGTTTTTGATATTGCTAAATGTGAGAAAAACTGGTCTATGACCAATTATATAGAAACAACAGTGGCTTCAATAAAAGAAACTGTTGGAGATAAAAAAGTTATGCTTGGACTTTCTGGAGGAGTTGATTCTTCAGTCGCTGCGATGCTTATTCATAAAGCTATCGGAGACCAATTGACTTGTATATTTGTAGATACAGGATTGCTTCGTAAAAATGAAGCTACAAATGTTATGGAAGTTTATGGCAAGCATTACAATATGAATATTAAATGTGTAGATGCAGAAGCAGTTTTCTTAGAAAAATTAAAAGGTGTTTCAGATCCAGAAGCAAAAAGAAAAATAATAGGAAAAGAGTTTATAGAGGTTTTTGATGCAGAGTCTGCAAAGTTAGAAGGAGTAGAATTTTTAGCTCAAGGAACAATATATCCTGATGTTATAGAGTCAATGTCTGTAAAAGGCCCTTCGGCGACTATAAAATCTCACCACAACGTGGGAGGACTTCCTGAAAATATGAAACTAAAGCTTTTAGAACCATTGAGAGAATTATTTAAAGATGAAGTTCGTGCAGTGGGAAGAGAGTTAGGGATACCAGCTCATATGATAGATAGACACCCATTCCCAGGTCCAGGACTTGGAATTAGAATAATAGGGGATGTGGATAAAGAAAAAGCTGAAATTTTAAGAGAAGCAGATGATATCTTTATAGAAGAGTTAAGAAGAGACGGACTTTATGCAAAAGTAAGTCAAGCTTTTGTAGTTCTTCTACCTGTAAAATCAGTTGGAGTAATGGGAGATGAAAGAACATATGAGTATACAGCAGTTTTAAGATCAGCTGATACTATAGATTTTATGACAGCAACTTGGTCTAAACTTCCATATGAATTTTTAGATAGAGTTTCAAACAGAATAATTAATGAAGTTAAGGGTATTAATAGAATGACTTATGATATATCTTCTAAACCACCAGCTACAATTGAGTGGGAATAATTAGTTATTAACAGGTGTTTAAGTATAGTTTATTTTAAGTTCTCACTAAGTGGGAACTTTTTTTTATGGAAAAAAATTAAAATATTTTTTTAAACTTTTTAGATAAAGTTAACGTCAAAATATTATAATAAACAAGTAAACATATTCTCCCCCGAAATGTTATTTGTAATCAATATATTTCTCCCCAAGAATATATATAGTTTTAAGTAAAAACTCTGAAATTAGTTCAGGGTTTTTATCTTTTATAACGAATTTGTATGCGAGCGCACAAAAATAAAAATAATATCTTATTGATTTTTACTAGAAAAAAGTTTACTATATTACTTTGTGAGTAAAAAAATAGGAGATAAAATGAAAAATATAAAATTAATTTATAGTTATGATGGAACAGATTATTTTGGATTTCAAAAACAACCAAGAACAAGAACAGTTCAAGGGGAATTGGAAAAAGCTTTGAAAAAACTTACAAAAGAAGAAATTAATTTAACTTCTTCTGGAAGAACAGATAGAGGGGTTCATGCAAATATGCAAGTATCTAATTTTTTAACACACTCTAAAATACCTCCTGAAAAATTTTGTAAGATTTTAAATAAAGCTCTTCCACTTGATATTTGTATTAAGTCTTCTGGAGAAGAAGATTTAAGTTTTAACTCTAGATTTAATGCTAAAAAAAGAGTTTATAGATACTATTTAACAGAAGAAAGAAATCCTTTTAAAAATCGTTATGAAACTTTTATTCCTTTTAAAGTTGTGTTAGAAGATTTTTTAAAAATTATGGAACCGTTAAAAGGAAGACATGATTTTAAAAACTTTAGACTTGCTGATTGTTCGAGTAAAAATCAAATTAGAGAAATTTTTTCTATAAAAGGAGAATACACCAGTAAGAATTCTTTTTATATTGAGATAAAAGGAAACTCTTTTTTAAAATCTCAAATAAGAATGATAATAGGAACAGCTTTAGCTATTTATACTGAAAATTTTCCTAAAAATTATTTTAAAGAGCTTCTTAAAAATCCAGAAAGAATACCGGTTAGATTAGTGGCGGATCCTAACGGACTATCTCTCTGGGAAATTATTTATGAGGAGGATTAGAATAATGAAGTTTAAAAAAATAGAAAAAACGGATAAATCCTTAATAGAAAAAATTGTAAATATAGAAGAAGAAGTTTTTGGAAAAAATGGTGGAGCAGATTATTGGCTTGTAAAAGCTTTAGCAAGATATGGGACAATATTTGTTTTAATCTCAAATGATGAAATTGTTTCTATTGCAGAATTTATGCAAGTTCAAGGAGAGAACAAACTTTTTCTTTATGGTTTTTTAACAAGAGAAAAATATCGTGGAAAAGGTTATGCAAAAGAGTTGATGAAAGCTTGTGAAAATGAGTTTAGAAAAATAAAAATAGATTCAATTTTATTAACTGTTGATCCAGAAAATGAAATAGGTATAAATTTGTATACAAAGCTAGGTTATTCTAATATTGAGTTTCAAGAGGATGAATATGGCAAAGGAGTACACAGATTTCTTTTTGAAAAAAAACTATAACCTTTTAGATTCTTGACTTTCATTAAAGAAAGTTGTATAATTACTAAAATGTAATCATTATAAATTTTAAAAAGGAGATTTTTATGGAAAAAATAAATATTCCTGAGCACCTAAAATCAAAAGGGATAAAACCTTCTTATCAAAGAATAAAAATTTATGAATTTTTATTAAATAATAAAATTCATCCTACTGTGGACACTATTTATAAGGCTCTTTCTCCAGAGATTCCTACTCTTTCAAAAACTACTGTATATAATACTTTAGATCTATTTTTAGAAAATAATCTTATAAATATTGTAGTAATTGATGAAAACCAAACTAGATATGATGTAAATACTCATCTTCATGGGCATTTTCAATGTAAGGATTGTAAAGAGATTTATGATTTGGAATTACCGGAAGAAACATTTAATATTATTTCTTTAAAAGGTTTTCAAATTGAAGAGTCTCATCTTTATTTTAAAGGGATTTGTAAAAATTGTTCCATTAAAAATTAATTAAAATTTAAAGGAATTCGATCTATTTAATAGAATACTCATTAGAGTAAACTAAAAAAAGGTTGGTTCCTTTTTTTTATTTCAATTTTAAATGGAGGAAATAGATGAAAAGATTAGATATGTTCAAATGTGATGGTTGTAATTTAGTTGTAGATGTAGTAACAGGATCTGATTGTTGTGAAGAAATTCCAGGATTTAAAAAATTAGAAGAAAAAGCAGCTGATAGTTCTTTAGAAAAACATGTTCCTTTTGTTGAAGAATATGAAAAGGGCTATGTTGTTAAAGTAGGGAGAGAAACACCACATCCTATGTCTCCTGAACATTTTATTGAATTGATTGAAATTTTAGTAGATGGAGATAGACTTTATAGAAAATATTTAAAACCAGGAGATGAGCCTTTAGCTTGTTTTGAAATTGCAAAAGGAAAAACAGTTGTAGCTAGAGAATATTGTAATATTCATGGTCTTTGGAAAAATTCATAAAAAAAAGTGATTGAATATTGGGTTAATATTCTATTTGATAAATAGTTGTTTTTAAATATGAAAAAAAATAAAAATTATATATTGAAATTACACTTTTTTTCTAAAATAGAACACTATTAAAAAAAAGTTCAGAAATAGAAAAAAAGTGTTTGACATATTTTATGAAATGTAGTATTATAATTGAGTAACGCCTAGATAGCTCAGTTGGCTAGAGCATTCGGTTCATACCCGGACGGTCGTAGGTTCGAATCCTATTCTAGGCACCATATTCCAAATATTTTTTAAACCCCACTTTTTAGATTCATATGTTGTAATCTAACCCTAAATATTTAAGAAAAAAAGTAGTTTCCCTGACTACTTTTTTTCTTTTTTTGTTTTTTGTTTATAATGTAATTCTTTAAAAAAAACAATAAATTTGGTATACTTTATTAAATAATTAAAAATAGGGGAGAAAAAAGTGGAAATAAAAAAAATAATAATATCTAGAACAGATAAAATAGGAGATTTAGTTCTTTCCATACCAAGTTTCTTCATGTTGAGAAAGATGTTTCCTGATGCAGAGATAAACATTTTAGTTAGAGAGTATAATTATGAAATAGTAAAAAACTTTTCATACATTGATAGAGTTATAAAAATTGAAGATTATACTAAAAAAGAGTTGTTGGAAAAAATAGAATATTTTAAAGCAGATATGTTTATAGCTCTTTACAACGATAAATTTATCTCGAAATTAGCAAAAGCTAGTAAAGCAAAATATAGAGTAGGACCTTATTCAAAATTGTTTTCTTTTTTTGCTTTTAACAAAGGAGTTTTTCAAAAAAGATCTTGGTCTAAAAAAAATGAAGCTGAATACAACTTAGATTTAGTTAAGAAAATAAATCCTAAATTATTTTATGAAAGATACGAGCTAAATTCTGAGATATGTTTAAAAGATAGTAATAGAGACGTCGCAAAAAAATTTTTAGAAGAAAGAGAAATAAAAGGAAAATTATTAGTTGTAAATCCATTTATGGGAGGATCTGCTAAAAATATTAGTGACGAACAATATGCAAATCTTTTAAAAAAACTTTTGTTTAGAGAAAATAATCTTTCTGTAATAATAACTGTACATATTTCTGATGAAGAAAGAGCTTTAAAACTTTATGAAATGATAGGTTCTAAAAAAATTCATATTTTCGCAAACGGCGGAGAACTCCTGAATACAGCAGCAATAATAGAAAGGGCTACAGTATATTTTGGAGGTTCTACAGGACCCACTCATATAGCAGCTTCTTTAAAAAGACCCATAGTAGCAATTTATCCATGGAAAAAAACACAAAGTCCTACAAGATGGGGAGTTTTTAATTGGAAAAATGTTTCTTACTTAGTGGTAGATAAAGGAAATAAAAAAGAAAATTATAAACATAAATATTTTGATAGTTATACAGAACAAAGTGAAAAAACTTTAATAAAATTTATAATAGAAAAATTGAACGAAGGAAAAAAGATATGATGAAAATACTTGTATTACATACAGCTTTTATAGGGGATATAGTTTTAACTACTCCTCTCATAAGAAAAATAAAAGACATTTATCCAGAAAGTAAAATTATATATGTTACAACTCCTGCTGGAGCACAAATATTAAAAAATAATCCCAATTTAAATGAAGTGATAGCTTATGATAAAAAAGGAGTTCATAAAGGTATAAAAGGAATTTTTGAATTAGGGAGAAGATTACGTTTAGAAAATTTTAATTTAGTAATAACGCCTCATAGATATTTCAGAAGTTCAATACTTACATGGTTAACTAGGGCTCCAATAAGAAAATGTTATTCTAATACTACGGGTTCTTTTTTATATACAGAAAAAATAAAATATGATAAAGAAAAACATGAAGTTGAAAGATTATTATCTTTTCTACCTAATAATCCAATAAAAAAAGATATTGATTATGAAATAGATATTTATCCTGGATTGGAAGAAAAAAATAAATTAGATGAAATATTGAAAAAATACTCCAATAAAAAAATAGTAACAATAGCTCCAGGTAGTAAATGGTTTACTAAAAAATGGCCTTTGGAATATTTTAATCGAGTAATTGAAAAGTTAGAAGAAAATTCAGAAATAGTTCAAATTATAATAGGTGGACAAGAAGAAAAATTATTAAACGTAAAATTAGGGAAAAATGTTTTAGATTTAAGGGGAAAGACTTCTCTTTTAGATTTAGGAGAAATTTTGAAAAGAAGCGAAATAGTGTTAACGAACGACTCTTCTCCTGTTCATATAGCTTCAGCTTTTAAAAATTGCTGGATATTAGGTATTTTTGGTCCCACAGTAAAAAGATTTGGATTTTTTCCTTGGAGCAAAAATAGTGAAATTTTAGAAGTTGAAAATTTAGATTGTAGACCTTGTTCTATTCATGGAGGAAACAAATGTCCTAAAGGTCATTTTAAGTGTATGTTGGAAATAACTCCAGAAATAGTTCAAGAAAAGATTAAAAAAAGATTAAAAAAAGATTAAAAAATAAGGAGTAAAAATTGAGAATACTTATAATTAGATTGAGCTCTATTGGAGATATAATATTGGTAACACCAGTACTGAAGGCTTTGAAAAAAAAGTATCCTGAAGCAAAAATAGATTTTTTAACTTTGGAAAACTTTAAATCTTCTATAGAAGGTTCAAAGTGTGTAGATAAATTAATTCTTTTCAATAAAAAAGAAAATGATGGTATTTTAAATATGTATAAATTTTCAAAAAAAATAAATGAAAATAAATATGATTATATTTTTGATTTACACTGCAAATTTAGATCTTTATTTATCTCTAAGTTTTTAACTGGAAAACTTTTTAAATATAAAAAAAGAGCTTTTTATAAAAGTTTATTAGTAAAAATGAGAATTATAAAATATAATGTAGATGACACAATAATAAAAAATTATTTTAAACCTTTTGAAATTTTGGGTTTAAAATATGAAAAGGAAGATTTAGAATTTTCTTTTTCTTCTTTAGATATGGAAAAAATAGATGAGAAATACTGGGATTCTGTTGTTTTTGCTCCAGGAGCTTCTAAAGAAACTAAAAAATGGTGTTATGAAGAATTTGGTCATTTGGCAAAAATACTTTTCTCTAAATACAATAAAAAAATTGTATTGATAGGTGGAAAAGAAGATTTTGAAAGATGTGAAAAAATAAATGAGATAAGTGAAATGAACTGCATAAATTTAGCTGGAAAGCTATCTTTAAAAGAAAGTGGAGCACTTCTTTCTAAGTCTAAATTTTTAGTAACTAATGATTCGGGACCTTTTCATATTTCAAGAGGAGTAGGTTGTAAAAATTTTGTTATATTTGGACCAACAGATCCAAATATGTTTCAATTGGAAAATAGGGATACTTTAATATATTTAAAAGAACCTTGTTCCCCTTGTAGTTTGCATGGAGATAAAAAATGTCCTAAAGAGCATTTTAATTGTATGAAAAAATTAAAAGCAGAGAATGTTTTTAATATTATAACTGAGAAAATGGGAGGAAAGAAATAATGGCAAAAAAATCATCAGATGCAGGAGATAAAAGCAAAAGTTTAGAATTAGCACTAAAACAGATAAAAAAAGATTTTGGAGAAGGTTCAATAATGAAACTTGGAGAAAATCAGCATATGACGGTAGAAATTATTCCTACTGGAAGTATTAAATTAGATTTAGCTTTAGGAATAGGTGGAGTACCCAGAGGAAGAGTAGTTGAAATTTATGGAGCAGAAAGTTCAGGAAAAACAACGATAGCACTTCATATTATAGCACAAGCACAAAAAGAGGGTGGAATAGCAGCTTTTATAGATGCTGAACATGCTTTAGATCCTATTTATGCAAAAGCTTTAGGAGTTGATATAGATGAACTTTTAATTTCACAACCAGATTATGGAGAGCAAGCACTTGATATAGCTGATGTTTTGGTAAGGTCTGGAGCTGTAGATGTAATAGTAATAGATTCAGTTGCAGCACTGGTGCCTAAAGTAGAGATAGATGGTGAGATGTCGGATCAACAAATGGGACTTCAAGCTAGACTTATGTCTAAAGCTCTTAGAAAACTTACTGGAAATTTAAGTAAATCTAAAACTACAATGATATTTATAAATCAAATTCGTGATAAAATTGGAGGATTTGGATTTGGTCCTCAAACTACAACTACTGGAGGAAAAGCTTTGAAGTTCTATTCTTCAGTTAGATTAGAAGTGAAGAGAATAGGAAGTGTAAAACAAGGTGATGATGTAATTGGAAATGAAGTAACTGTAAAAGTTACGAAAAATAAAGTTGCACCTCCATTTAAAGAAGCAGCTTTCCAAATTATGTATGGAAAAGGAATTTCAAGAGTTGGTGAAATTTTAGATATAGCTTTAGTGAATGATATAGTAGCAAAATCAGGAGCTTGGTTTAGTTTTGGAGATATCAGAATAGGTCAAGGAAAAGAAAATGTTAAATCAAGATTAGAAAATGATGCCGA
>JBOFFH010000130.1:0-1951 GCA_051648485.1 Fusobacteriaceae bacterium | reverse complement strand
GATCCATTTTTTTTCTTAATGATTTTATATACATATCAATTATTTTTCCATCTCCAAAATAATCATATCCCCAAACATTTTCTAAGATTTTTTCTCGAGTTAAAACTAAATTTTTGTTTATTATTAAATAATATAAAAGATTATATTCTGTTTTCGTAAGAGGAATAATGATATCATTTAATTGTGCTGCTTTAGTATTTAAATTAAGGGATATATTTTCAAATTTTATAATTTTTTTATGGACAAGAGAATGTTTATTTCTGAAAATGACTCTTAGACGTGCTAATAATTCTCCAATAATAAAAGGCTTTGTTATATAATCATCAGCTCCTAGGTCTAGCAAAGCAATTTTACTGAAAATTTCATCTTTAGCAGTTAAAATTATGATTGGAATCTGGGATTCTTTTCTAATAATTTTGCAAACTTCTTCCCCACTTAAAATTGGTAGCATCAAATCAAGTAATATAAGTGAATAGTCATTTTCTCTAAATAAATTCAGCCCAACTTCTCCATCATTAGCTAAATCCACACTGTATCCTTCATGAATTAATTCAAGCTCTAGATATCTTCTTATTTTAGGATCATCTTCAATGATAAGTATTTTTTTTTCCAATTTGTCCACCTTCCCAGTATTATGTGTATTAATAATTATATTATAAAGCAAAAAAGTAAAAAAATGGTAAAAATTATTATATATTCAAAAATATTATTAAAAATTTACTAAAAATTTACTTTTTTTGATTATAATAGAAAAAAAGACATGGAGGAAAAATGGAAATTTCAGCAGTGATACCCGTATATAATGAAAAAGAAAATATTTTAGCAATGCTTGAAAAGGTGGAATCAGCTTTTAAAAAAGAATTTAAGGATTATGAAATTATTTTTGTAAATGATGGGAGTAATGATGGAAGTTACGAAATTTTAAATAAAATAAAGTTAGAAAATAAAAATATAAAAGTTTATCATTTTGTTAAAAATAAAGGTCAAAGTGCAGCTTTAGATGCTGGATTTCAAAAAGCAGAGGGAGATTTAATTTTAATGATGGATGGAGATTTACAAACTGATCCTGAAGATGTATATAAACTTTTGAAATTTATACCAGAATATGATTTTGTAAATGGAAAAAGAGCAACAAGAGAAGATGGATTTAAAAGAAAATTAGCTTCAACAATTGGAAATGGTTTTAGAAATTTTGTAACAGGTGATAATATTCAAGATACAGGCTGTCCTTTAAAATTATTTAAAAAAGAGATTGTAAAATCTTATAAAATGTTTGATGGTATGCATCGATTTTTACCGACTTTAGCAAAATATAATGGTTTTAAAGTAATAGAAGTTCCAGTAAGACATTATGATAGATTATATGGTGAATCTAAATATAAAGTTTTTGGAAGAGGTTTTAAAGCTTTTAAAGATGTTTTTGCAGTAAGATGGATGAAAAATAGAATATTAAATTGGAAAATAGAGGAGTAGAAATGTTTAAAAATTGGAATATATATTTAATCATAGGTTTTATTGGACAAGCTTTATTTTCAATGAGATTCATAATCCAATGGATTGCAAGTGAAAAAGCAAAAAAAAGTATAATACCTTTTTCATTCTGGATTTTTAGTTTGTTTGGAAGTCTTTTTTTATTGATTTATGCGTTATATAAAAAAGATCCAGTTTTTATACTTGGGCAAGCCCCGAATGTGTTTATTTATTCAAGAAATATATATTTAATTAAGAAAAATAGAGGAGCTGAAAAATAGATGAAAATTATTGTAACAGGAGCAGCAGGATTTATAGGTTCACATTTAGTAGAAAAGCTTTTAGAGCTAGGTCATAGTGTAATTGGAGTTGATAATTTTCATGATTTTTATTCAGAAAATATAAAAATAAAAAATGTTTTGGAAAGTTTGAATAAAGTTGAATATTTAGAAAAAATTTTATTGGAAAAAACAAAAGAATC
>JBOFFH010000129.1:0-3005 GCA_051648485.1 Fusobacteriaceae bacterium | reverse complement strand
ATGCAGTATCAGTTTTAGGAAAAGAGGTTATTTCAACTCCAAAAGAGATTGCTCCAACACCAGTAATCTTGGAAGCTGCTCAAACTATTGAAAAAAAAGAGTTCAAAGTAAATGGAACTTTTAAACAGGAGTTAGAGTACCTTGGGAACAGAGAGGGAGAAAATGGAGCTTCTAAATTTAGATTTAGACCAGCAGAGGGAAATATTAATTTAACTGAAAAATTATCAGTAGATTTTAGAGTAAGACAAGAATTAAGAGCTGAAGCAGGTCAAAATAATGATAAATCTAATTTTAGAACAAGAGTTACATATAAGCACGGACAATTAGGAGATACAAAAATAAACCTTATCAGTAGACTTAGATTAGAAAAAACAGGACCTTTTTCTAACTCAGGTTCGGTTTTCGGAGATACTAATGACACTGGATTCTCAGATACAGAGTTCAAATTCAATTATATTGCGGGATATAGATTACTGGGAGATTTTAAAGCCTATATGCCATCTTTTATCTCTAAATTTGATTTTGGTCCAGCAGTTAGACACACATGGAATTCAGCTAACTCAGACCAGTATGCTAATGGACTAGGATTTGATTTAGAAACTAGTATAAAATTACCTCTAAACTTGAAATTTGATACAAATGTTTTTCTTACAAACTATTGGTTTGGTACAGATATAGCTGGTCTTAAAGGTGAAGTTGTTGGAGATGAGGCACTTCTAGTTTCTATAGAAGCTATGCTAAAAGGTAAGTGGGATGTATTAAAATTAAGTGAAAAGACAAAAGTTAATTTTTATATAGAGTACGGAATGGATCCTTACCAAGCTGCTTCTGAGAAAATTTATGGTAATCAAGTTAATGCAATAGATAATAAAGCTTATAATTTAAAAGCTAGAAATGTTTTAACTCTTGAGCATAAAATGACTCCTGCTACAACTTTATACACAAGTGTTGTTGGAGAATATAGAAATGGAATTACAAGATCTTCAGGGGCTAAAGATTGGAAATGGGCTCCAGAAGTTATAGTTGGATGGACTACAAAGTTCTAAAATAGATTGAGGACAGTACCTAAACGTACTGTCCTCAATTTATTTAATCTACAGTTTTTATAAAAAATATGATATACTATAGGTATTATAAAATAAAAAAATAGAGTGTAATAAATTATTTTAACATATTTGTATATGTCAATTATATTAATTACTGTGAAGGAGAAATATGCAATGTGAAAAAAAAATAGGAGTTTTTGATTCTGGTGTAGGTGGAATAACGGTACTAAAAGAAATCATTGAAAATTTACCGAATGAAAATATAATTTATTTTGGGGATAATAAAAATGCTCCTTATGGAGAAAAAACAAAAAGTGAGATTGAAAAATTGTGCATAGATGTGGGGAAATTTTTAGAATCTAATGACTGTAAAGTTATATTAATAGCCTGTAACAGTGCCACAGCAGCAGCTTTAGAGACTTTGAAAGATAAGTTTAAAATACCTGTCTTAGGAGTAATAGTGGCGGGTGCCAAAGCAGCAATCAAAAAAAGTAAAAACAAAAAAATAGCAGTTTTAGCTACAGCTTTTACTTGTAAAACAGAGGCTTATTCTAAAGAAATAAAAAAAATAGCTGAAGATTTTGAGGTTTTTAATATATCTTGTGAAGCCCTTTGTCCAATGATAGAAAAAGGATGGGATACTCATGCTGATAGAGAAGAGATTCTACTTGAGTACATAAAAAAAATACCAAAAGAAGTTACTGATGTAATATTGGGATGTACTCATTATCCAATAATAAAAAAAGATATAGAAAAAATGCTAAAAAATTGCACTATAATTGATCCAGCCTATGAATCAACTTTAGAATTAAAAAAACTATTAAAAGAACTGAATTTATTGAATAAAACTAAAAGCTTAGGACAAATAGAGTTTTTTGTAAGTGGAGAAAATAAAATGTTAAAAAAAATAGCTGAGAGTTTTTTAAAATTAAAAATTTCTGAAGTAAAAAAAATTGTCTTAAAAGATGAAAAGTAGTTATAATAAAAATTATGGAAAAAAGGGGAGTTATGAGACTTTTTGGAACAATGAAAAATAATGATGGAATATTAAATATAGGTGGAATAAGTGTAGAAAAATTAGCACAAGAATTTAAAACGCCACTTTACATAATGGATTGTCAATTGATAGAAGAAAATATAAAAAAATTCAAATCAGGATTTAAATCGAATGAATTCAAAACAGAAATTGTTTATGCTTCTAAGGCTTTTTTATCTAAGACTATGTGCAAAATTTTACAAAAGTATGATTTAGATATTGATGCGATCACTACAGGAGAACTTTATACTATACAAAGTTCAGGTTTTCCAATGGAAAAAGTTCATATGCATGGAAACAATAAAAGTGAAGAGGAACTACTTTTCTGTTTGGAAAATGGTGTGGGAAGTATTATTTTAGATAATTTTTTAGAAATAAAAAGATTATCTACTCTTGCGAAAAAAATAGATAAAAAAATCAAAGTTATGCTTAGAATTAATATTGGGATTGATGCTCATACTCATGAATATATAAAGACTTCTAAACATTCTTCTAAATTTGGAATCTCAATATTTGGAGAAGATATCTATTGTGCTGTAAAAGAAATAATTGATTCTAATAATCTTGAATTTTTAGGATTTCATTGCCATATAGGTTCACAAATATTTGATGAAATGGCATTTTTAGAAGCTGGAACTGCGATGATTGAATTCAGTAAAAAAATTAGTGAAAAATTTTCTATCTTTATTCCAGAAATAAATTTAGGTGGAGGTTTTGGAGTTTATTACACAGAAGAGGATTCAGAAATCGATATTGAATCTTTTATGAAAAAAATAATAACTCATATAGAATTGCAGCTAAAACAACAAAATTATTCTATAAAAAAACTTTCAATCGAGCCTGGAAGAAGTATAGTGGCGAATGCTGGTTCTACTCTTTATACAGTCGGAGAAAGTAAAGTTACTTTTAGTGGAGAAAAATAT
>JBOFFH010000128.1:0-2658 GCA_051648485.1 Fusobacteriaceae bacterium | reverse complement strand
AATATGGCTATAAACATAGAAAAAATAAAAGGTTTGGACTCAAAAAATAAAGTTTCAAAAGCTAAGTTAGAGAGAGTTTATTCTAAAGTTGAAAAGTTAAATAAAGAGCTGGAAACTTTAATAAAAGAAATTGGGAATTAGAAAAATTAAAATTTTTAGAGAAAGTTGAGCTTTTTGGTGAAGTAAAGTTTTCTTGAAATTTTGCAATGGTGCTAGAGAGTTTGAGATTTAAAATTTGAAATAGTTTAGAGTATTGACCAGTTGAATAGCTGGTCTTTTTTTGTCTAATTATAGTGGTGGCTTTCTCTACTGTGATTGAAAGATTTGAATGTAGTAAAATTAATAGAGAACCTTTCATTTGGTAGAGGAAGAGAGTGTAAAATGATATCAAAATTTAGAATAAATCAAAAAAATTTAAAAAATAAAAATAATTTTAAATTTTTTCAGACTAACCCTAGTCTAAATACCATAATAAACAAATAAATAATTCTCCCCCGAAATATTATTTGTGAATCCTATATTTTCTTGGGGAGAAATATGTGAGTTAGATATAGGGTGAAAGGTAGCTCCAAAACTTAGAAATTCTAGATTTTTGGAGCTTTTTTTTATTTTAAAATTTGATATTTATAAATATTAAAGATATTAAAAGATATTAGGATTTTTTTTGTCCTCGCAAACCATTGTAATTAAAGGTTAAAATGAGGGTGTGAAAAAATATAGATACCATAAAATACTAATAAAAATACCATAAACTACTAATTCTAGATATCATAAACTACTAAAATAGATACCATAAAATACTATTTTTTTTAAAGATACCATATTTACTTTTTGGTATTCATACTGTATAATAAATTAATTTAAAATTTAGTGGAGGAAAAAGTGCAATTAGCAATACATAGAGAAATTAATAGATTGTCTATTCATTTTGAAAATGAAATATTAATCAACTGTTTTATTGGAATTTTAAAAGAGTTTAATCATTTTTCTAACAATGGAATAATAGAATTTAACAAGAAAGAGTTATGGAAAATAGCAAATATAAAGGGACAATATAGAGAAGAGACAATACAAATGTTAATAAAAGAACTTACTAAAAGTAGTACTTATGAGGTTAAAGATGAGAACTTAAAACTACACGGAAGTATTTTTATAATTGCACAGAAAGAAGAAAGTTTAAAAATAGAGATTCCACAGCTATTTCAACCGTATATTTTTACAAAGTTAGATAAGGATATAATTTTAAAAAATGATAAAAAAGAGAAGTTAACAACAAAAGAACTAGATTATTGGGATAATACTTTGAGAAAAAAAGCTAAAGAGCTTGTACTTATAGAGGAAGCTGAAGTATTAGGAGTTAAAGGGAAATATGCTAAAAGACTTTTTATGCTTCTGAAGCCTTTCTCATTAACTGGTTATTTTGTTATGAGTATAGAACAATTTAGAGATGTTATGGAAGTTCCAGATAGTTGGGCATTAGCACTTATGAATAGAAATATAGTAGGAAGAGCTAAAACAGAACTTACAAATAAAGGAATATTTAAATTTATTGAAGATGAAAAAAAGAAAAAAGGTAGACAAAAGATAGTGAAAATAGAGATAAAATTTGCTTCTACGAAGACTAAAACTGTAAAAGAACAAATGAAAGATGTGGTTCGTTCTAAAAAGAATATGCAAAATACTAGTAATGTAGAAGTAATATCTAATATTGTTACTCAAGAATTAGAAAAATTCTCTACTGACATTTTAGAATTTAGAGAAGAGGCTAAAAAACTTGGAAAAAAGATGCCACAGAAAAGATATTTTGAGTTTTTAGGTAAGCTAATACCCTTGAGAACAGTTGAAGGGATAGAAAACCTTTGTAGAGAGTTTCAACTTATATAAAAACTTTTAAACTTTTCCAGACTAACTCTAGTCTAAATATCATAATAAACAAATAAATAATTCTCCCCCGAAATATTATTTGTGAATCATATATTTCTCCCCAAAAAAATATAGAAAAACTCTGAAATTGATGTTCAGAGTTTTTTGCTTTTTTGAATTGAATGAAATTATCAATTGTAAAACAATAAAAAATATTGGTATTACTCATAATTATCTTATCAAGATTTGAAACTTCGATCTAATAGGAGGCTCTAGAACGCACTTTAAAATTTTAGGCTTGTATTTCTAGCACACATTTAATTCTAGGGGCTCTAAGGAGTTCTCTTTTTTCTATAATTAGTGGTTCTATAAGGTTAATAGTGGACAAAAAGAAAAAAGGATATGGTTCATTTTCTGAGTAAACTAAAATTAGACATATTATTTTTAGTTAGAAAATAAGAGGAGGGAATTATGAAAAAGAAATTATGTTTAATTTTAATATGTTTGTCATTTTTGGCTTGTGGTAAATTGCAAGTAATTGATGAATCTAAATCGCAAAAAAGCAATATGATGATGGGCAACTACTATTTTGTGGATTAAACAAAAATGATTAAAGAGGCTAATAACCCATAGCCATCAACTTAAGATATATATAAAGATTTTGAATTTAGTCAATCTAATTTTCAGATCTTTTTTCTTTTGTCAAAGCTTGAATACTCAATTTTTAGATATGACAAAATAGAAAAGCCTTAGCTTTTCAAAAAAAACTATGAATTTTCCTTGTTAAGCTAGAAC
>JBOFFH010000127.1:0-13099 GCA_051648485.1 Fusobacteriaceae bacterium | reverse complement strand
TTGTTTAAAGAAGTAGAAAGTGATATAATAGCGATAAATATTTATTATTTTAAATCAGGAGGAAAAATTGAAAAAAGCTACAATAATAACTTACGGTTGTCAAATGAATGTCAACGAAAGTGCAAAAATAAAAAAAATGTTACAAAATATGGGTTATGAAATGACAGACAATTTAGATGAGTCGAACGCAGTGTTTTTAAACACTTGTACAGTACGTGAAGGAGCTGCTACTCAAATTTATGGAAAACTTGGAGAACTAAAAGCTCATAAAGAAAAACGTGGAACAATAGTAGGAGTTACAGGATGTTTTGCTCAAGAGCAAGGAGAAGAATTAGCTAAAAAATTTCCTATAATAGATATAATTATGGGAAATCAAAACATAGGAAAAATACCTCAAGCTATTGAAAAAATAGAAACAGGAGATTTTAAAAATGTGATTTATATAGGAGATGAAGATGAACTTCCTCCAACATTAGATGCAGATTTTGATTCGAAATTTACAGCTTCTATTCCAATTTCTTATGGTTGTAACAACTTTTGCACTTATTGCATAGTTCCGTATGTAAGAGGTCGTGAAAGATCAGTTCCTATGGAAGAGATACTGGAAGAAGTAAAAGGTTATGTATCTAAAAATTATAAAGAGATAATTTTACTTGGACAAAACGTAAATTCTTATGGAAATGACTTTAAAGATGGAACTAATTTTGCTAAATTATTAAAAGCTATTTCAGAAATAGAAGGAGATTTCTGGATAAGATTTATATCACCACATCCAAAAGATTTTAAAGAGGATGTTATAGATGTAATTGCATCTTCAGATAAAATCGCTAAATCTATTCATGTGCCACTTCAATCTGGATCAACAAGAATTCTAAAACTTATGAATCGTGGATATACTAAAGAGGAATATTTAGAATTAACTAAAAAAATAAAAGCTAAAATACCAGAAGCAGCAATAACGTCAGATATAATAGTTGGTTTTCCTCAAGAAACAGAAGAAGATTTCTTAGATACATTAAATTTAATTAAAGAGATTCAATTTGAAACTTCTTATATGTATATGTACTCTGTAAGAAAAGGAACAAAAGCAGCAGATATGGTTGAACAAGTAGAGGATGGAGTTAAAAAAGAGCGTTTACAAAGACTTATAGCACTTCAAAATGAAGCTTCAAAATCTACAGGTGAAAAATACCTAGGTAAAACTGTAAAAATTCTTGTAGAGGGATTGAGCAGAAAAAACAAAGAAATGCTTACTGGACGTACATCTACAAATAAAGTAGTAATATTCAAGGGCAATGCAGAAATGGCTGGAACCTTTGTAAATATAAAGATAAATACTTGTAAGACTTGGACTCTTTATGGAGATTTAGTGTAATAGTTATCAAAGGAGGCTAAAAATGCAGAATTTAGATAAATTTTTACTAAAAGAGATCAATGAAATGGTGAAGCAACTAGGATTAGATCTTTCTGGAAAAACTAAAAAAAGTGAAATAATTAAACTGATAGAAGAAAACTTGTCTCAAGGTTATGATATTGGTTGGGGAAGTTTAGATATTCTTGCTGATGGATATGGATTTTTAAGAAATACAAACGTAGGAAAAGATATATATATATCGGCTTCTCAAGTTAAAAGATTTAAATTAAGAAGTGAAGATTTAGTAGTTGGAGAAGCAAGAGAACCAGTTGGAGAAGAAAAAAATTATGCTCTTAGAAGAATTCTTTTAGTGAATAACAATTCAACAGCTAAAGCAGAATCTCGTGTTCCTTTTGATGAACTAAAACCTTCTTACCCTACAGAGCAATTGATACTAGAAACAGATAAAAAAAATATATCAGGAAGATTGATAGATTTAGTGGCTCCTATAGGAAAAGGACAAAGAGGGCTTATAGTGGCTCCTCCTAAGGCAGGAAAAACAGTTTTGATAAGTTCAATAGCCAATTCTATTATAGAAAATAATAAAGATGTTGAGGTATGGCTACTTTTGATAGATGAACGTCCAGAAGAAGTTACCGATATAAAAGAAAGTGTAAAAGGAGCACAGGTTTTTGCATCTACTTTTGATGAAGAACCTAGAAATCATATAAAAGTTACAGAAATGGTTTTAGAAAGAGCCAAAAGAAAACTTGAAAATGGAGAGCATGTAGTAATTCTTATGGACTCTTTAACAAGACTTGCAAGAGCTTATAATATAGTAGTTCCTTCAAGTGGAAAACTTATTACAGGTGGAATAGACCCAAGTGCTCTTTATTATCCTAAAAAGTTTTTTGGTTCAGCCAGAAATATAAAAGATGGTGGAAGTTTAACTATTATTGCCACAGCTCTTATAGAAACAGGTAGTAAGATGGATGAAGTTATATATGAAGAGTTTAAGGGAACAGGAAACTTAGATATACAACTGGATAGAACTTTGGCAGAATTAAGAATTTATCCAGCCATAGATATCCAAAAATCAGGAACAAGAAAAGAAGAGTTGCTAGTATCTGAAGAAAAATTGAATAAGATATGGTCTATTAGAAGAGAATTAGCTTCTATGGACAAAGTGAATGGAACTAAAAAGCTAATGGACAAAATAGAAAGTACAAAAAACAATGAAGAGTTGCTGAGATTAAAAAAACAATAAAATATAGGGGAATAAAAAATGATAAAAATAAGATTTAATTTCTTAATCATTCTAATTCTTATATTTTCTTACAGTATAGAGCGATTGGATATTTTTAAAAATGAAGTTGTAGAACTTGAAAGTTTTACTGATTATTATCGTCCAGATGAAGTAGAAGAAGGGGAAGAACTATTAGGGACTAACTTTTTTACTATAAAAAAAGAATATACTTTTGAACCTGAACTTGAAAAAATTTTATTAGAAACAAAAAAAGTTGAAAAAAAAGTTATAAAATTATCTGAATATAAAATAGTCAAAGGGGATAATCTTGCTGCTCTGGCAAAAAGATACAATATAAAAGAAGATGTATTAAGATATAACAACCCTAAAATAGGGAATGTGTTAAAAGTCGGTTCAAAAATAAAAGTTCCTTCTGAAAATGGAATTTTTTATAGTGTTAAAAAAGGTGATAGCTTAGGAAGAATAGCTAGTAGTTTTAAAATAAAAATAGAAAAAATCAGAGAATATAATAATATAGTTGGAAATAATATAGGGGTAGGAGAAAAACTTTTTATAAAAGATCCTGATATAAAAATTGAAGTACCTAAACCAATAAGGGTTCCTAAAACTAAAATAACAGCAAAAAAAGATACGGAAAAAAAAATAATAACTAAAACATCAGGATTTAGAATGCCTATAAAATACTTAGGAGTAACAAGTCCTTATGGAACTAGATTCCATCCAGTATTAAAACGTTACATACTGCATGCAGGAGTAGATTTAAGAGCAAAGTATATACCACTCCATGCATCTAAAGAAGGAATAGTAAAATCAGCAACGACTCAATCAGGATATGGAAAAATAATAGTAATAACTCATGCAGATGGATATGAAACTCGTTATGCACACCTAAACAGCTACATTGTAAAAGTAGGACAAAAAGTTGCTTCTGGAGAAGTTATTGGTCAGACCGGAAATACAGGTCGTTCTACAGGGCCACATTTGCATTTTGAAATAAGAAAAAATGGAAAAACATTAGATCCGATGAGAGCAGTAGGGAAATAAAACGATTCTTAAGGTGGTGAATATGGGTAAAATAGTAAAGGTTAGAGATATAGAAATAGGTGGAAAAAAAGAAGTTATTATTCAGTCTATGACGAATACTCCAACTTGGGATGTAGAAGCTACAGTGGCTCAAATATTAGAGCTTGAAAAAGCTGGATGTCAGCTCGTAAGAATGACAGTAAACACTTTAGAAGCAGCAAAAGCAATTAAAGAAATAAAAGCTAAAACAAATATTCCTTTAGTTGCAGATATTCATTTTGATTATAAATTAGCACTGGCAGCTATTGAAAATGGAATAGATAAGCTTCGTATAAATCCTGGAAACATAGGTAGTGAAGAAAATATAAGATTGGTTGTAATTGCTGCTAAAAATAAAAAAATTCCAATTAGAATAGGAGTAAATTCAGGTTCTTTAGAAAAACATATATTGGAAAAATATTCTCATCCTACAGCTGATGGAATGATAGAAAGTGCATTGTATCACGTGGGTCTTCTTGAAAAACAAGGATTTTTTGATATTATAATTTCGATTAAATCAAGTAATGTAAAGATGATGGTAGAGGCATATAGAAAACTTTCAAAATTAGTAGATTATCCTCTTCATTTAGGGGTGACAGAAGCTGGTACAGCTTTTGGAGGAACAATAAAATCTAGTATTGGTATAGGAGCACTTTTAATAGACAATATTGGAGATACAATAAGAGTCTCTCTTACAGAAAATCCAGTTGAAGAAATAAAAGTTGCTAAAGAGATACTCCAAGTTTTGGGACTTAGAAAAGGAACTGAAATAATTTCTTGTCCAACTTGTGGTCGTACAGAAATAGATTTGATAGGATTGGCAAAACAAGTTGAAAAGGAATTTAAAGAAACAGGATTAAATATAAAAATAGCAGTTATGGGATGCATCGTAAATGGTCCAGGAGAAGCTAAAGAAGCAGATTATGGAGTAGCTGGTGGAAAAGGTGTAGGGGTTTTGTTCAAAAAAGGTGTTATTGTCAAAAAAGTAGACGAAGTTGACATATTAAGTGAGTTAAAGAAAATAATAAAAGAGGATTTTTTCAATTGAATTTGAAAATTATAAAATAAAATAAACTTTTTTAGAACTTTAACAGTCTAAATATTACTTAACTTAGGAAGGTAGCCACATGATGGATTTTGATGATATTTTTGAACAATATTTTGATAAGATATATTATAAAATACTAGGAAACGTTAGAAACCCTGAAGATGCTGAAGATATTGCACAAGATACTTTTATGAGTGTTTATAAAAATCTTAAAAGTTTCAGATCTGACAGCGGTATTTATACTTGGATTTACAAAATAGCAATCAATAAAATATATGATTTTTATAGAAAAAGAAAACTTAATCTAGAACTTAATGATGAAATTTTGGATATGGAAGATGGTGTTGACCCGAATAATAATATTATTTTAAAAGAAAGGCTATCTAAATTAAAAGGTGTAGAAAAAGAAGTAGTACTGTTAAAAGATATATATGGATATAAATTACAAGAGATTGCAACAATGAAAAATATTAATTTATCAACAATTAAATCGATATACTATAAAGCATTAAAAGATATGGAGGTATAAAATGTCCCCTAAAGACAGAGTAAAAGCAAATATCTATAAAAATTTATTACAAGAAGAAAAGGCAAAAAATAAAAGATATGGAAAAATGTCTGCTTCATTATTTTTGGTTGGAATTTTAGGAACAACAGGTTATTTTAATATGATAAAAGAAAATATATTCAATAATTCTAGAAATTCAATTATGGTTTTTGATAAAACAGCAGAAATTGCAGAAAATAAAAAAGTAAAAATAGAGATAGATCATTTTTTCAGTAAAGAACTTTTTAAAAATAGAGAAATAGAGGTTAATACACAGCAAGTATTTGGATTTGATTTCCAAAGTTAGGAGATATGAATAATGAAAAGAATAATGAGTTTACTTTTATTTTTAAATTTTTCCATTTTGTTATTTGGAAATACTGATGGAAATTTTGGAATAGTTTATGATGAGGATTTTATATCCACAGGAGTTACACAATCAAATTTAAATGATGCAAAAGAGTTGATGGATAAAACAAGTGTAGAGTTTAAAAAATTAACTTTAGATAAACAGCAATTGGAGATAGAAGCTAATAAAATTCTTTTAGATGGTGCAGAAGAAAATCTAGAAGTTTTAGATAGTATTTTTGACAAAATAGGAAATGTAGAGGCAAATATGCTAAAGACAAAAGTTAGAAGTCAAATATCTATGTTCAGTTATATAACTCGTGATCAATATATTAAAGCAAGAGAGTTAGCATTAAAAAGAATTCAAGAATCACAAGAAAAAATAACAGAATAACCCACCCTCAGAAGAAAAACAAAAGATTTCTTCTGAGGGGATTTTTTTTGATTTTCCATAGCGAGTGTGATATAATTAATAAGTTATAGAGAGAAAAGGAGATGATACAGTGTTTAAAAAATTAGACGAAGTTGTAAATAGACATGCAAATTTATTAGAACTTTTAGGACAACCAGAAGTTTTAGCTGACCCTAAAAAAATGATGGAACATAATAAAGCTTTAAATAATATTTCTGAAATAGTAGAAGAGTATGGAAAGTATAAAAGTGCTTTAGGGGATTATGAATTTTCTAAAGAAAGCATAAAAAATGAGAAAGACCCAGATATGCGTGAGATGCTTCAAGAGGAAATAAAAGAGTTGGAAGAGTTGTTACCTGAATATGAAAAGCAGCTGAGAATACTATTACTTCCTAAAGATGAAAATGACGATAAAAACGTTATTATTGAAGTAAGAGGAGGAGCAGGAGGAGATGAAGCAGCTCTTTTTGCTGGAAACCTATTCCGTATGTACTGTAGATATGCAGAGCGTAAAAAATGGAAATATGAAATATTAGAGCGTCAAGAAGTTGGAGCAGGAGGAATGAAAGAGGTTGTGTTCATGATAACTGGTCAAGGAGCATACTCTAGACTTAAATTCGAATCAGGAGTACATAGAGTGCAAAGAGTTCCAGAAACTGAATCTTCAGGAAGAATCCACACTTCTACTGCAACAGTTGCAGTTATGCCAGAAGTGGATGAAGTTAAAGACGTAGTAATCAACTCAAAAGATTTAAAAATTGATACATATAGAGCAGGAGGAGCGGGAGGTCAGCACGTTAACATGACTGATTCTGCAGTTAGAATCACTCATCTACCTTCTGGTGTTGTAGTACAGTGTCAAGATGAAAGATCTCAGATAAAAAATAGAGATAAAGCAATGAAACATTTGACTTCTAAACTTTATGAAATGGAAGCTGAAAAGCAAAGATCAGAAATAGCAAATGATAGAAAACTTCAAGTTGGAACAGGAGATCGTTCTGAAAAAATAAGAACTTATAACTATCCTCAAGGAAGAATAACAGATCACAGAATAAAGCATACTATTCATCAGTTAGATGCATATATGGATGGAGATTTAGAAGAAATGATAAATGCTCTTATTACATTTAACCAAGCTGAGATGTTAAGTAGCTCGGAAAATTAATTATGAAACTATTAGATATATTAAAGTTTGCTGAGGAGTATTTGTCAAAATACTCCTTTTCAAAACCTCGTTTAGAGGCTGAAACAGTTATAAGTTATGTATTAAAGTTAGATAGACTAGGTCTTTATACTAATTTTGAACTAGAGCTTTCTGAAGATGAAAAAGACAGTATAAAAAAATATCTAAGAGAGATGGCTAGAAAAAGAATTAGTTTTAAAGATTTAGAAAAAGGTGAAGAAAAGGATTTTAGAAGCTCTAATTTAGAACTTTTAGAAAAAACTAAAAAATATTTAGAAGAAAAAGGTGTTCAAGACTATAAATTGGATGCCGAAGAAATTTTTTCCCATGTCTTAGGATGTAAGCGTAGTTTTCTAAATATTCAACTTTCTAAAGAAATAGCGACGACTAGTTTAGATCAAATTAGAAAAATGACTATGCTGCGTGGAAAAGATAGAAAGCCTATTCAACAAATTTTAGGTGAGTGGGAGTTTTATGGCTATCCGTTCAAAATAAATGAGAATGTACTCATACCTAGAGCAGATACAGAAATTTTAGTTGAACAATGCAAATTTTTGATGATGGATTTAGAAAAGCCATTTATTTTAGATATAGGAACAGGAAGTGGAGCTATATCTGTAACTTTAGCTAAAGAATTACCGAACAGTAAAGTAATAGCTTTAGATATAAGTGAAGATGCTTTAAAATTAGCGAAAGAAAATGCAGAATTAAATTGTGCAAAAAATATAGAATTTAGAAAATCAGATGTTTTTTCAGCAGTGACAGAAATGTTTGATTTAATAGTTTCTAATCCTCCATACATCCCAATTCAGGAATACAATGAATTAGGAATAGAAGTCAAAAATCACGAACCAAGACTGGCACTAACAGACAATGGGGATGGATATTTTTTTTATGAAAAAATTTCAAAAGAAGCAGGTAAATATCTTAAAATAGGTGGATACTTAGCCTTTGAAGTGGGATATAACCAATCTGAAAAAGTAAGTGAACTTATGGAAAAAAATAAAATAACTGTTTTAAAAGTAGTTCAAGACTATTGCGGTAAAAATCGTGTGGTGATAGGAATAAAAGGTGGTGAAGAAAAAGATGTCAACGAAGTTAAATGATTATGATTACAATCTTCCAGACGAACTGATAGGACAATCTCCAAGAGAACCTAGAGATAGTTCTAAGATGATGTTAGTCAATAAAAAAGAAAAAACAATAGAACATAAAAATTTTTATAATATAATAGACTATTTAAAAGCTGGAGATATGTTGGTGAGAAATAGTACAAAGGTGATTCCTGCTAGACTTTTTGGAAAAAAAGATACAGGAGGAATACTAGAAATACTACTTATAAAAAGAATAGATTTAAACACTTGGGAGTGTCTTTTAAAGCCAGCTAAAAAACTAAAATTAGGACAAAAATTATACATAGGTGATAACAATGAATTAGTTGCAGAACTTATGGAAATAAAAGAAGACGGAAATAGAGTTTTAAAGTTCAAATACGAAGGTGCTTTTGAAGAGGTTTTGGATAAACTTGGAAAAATGCCACTTCCACCATATATAATTGAAACTTTAAAAGAAAATAAACGTTACCAAACCGTTTATGCAATAAAGGGGGAGTCGGTTGCAGCTCCCACAGCAGGACTTCATTTTACAGAAGAACTCTTGAAAAAAATAGAAGAAAAAGGTGTAGAGATAGTAGATATTTTTTTAGAAGTTGGGCTTGGAACATTTAGACCAGTTCAAACAGAGGATGTACTAGATCATAAAATGCATAGTGAAGCATTTGAAATTCCAGAAATTGCAGCAGAAAAAATAAATAAAGCTAAAATGGATGGAAGAAGAATAATTTCGGTTGGAACAACAACTACCAGAGCTTTAGAATCTTCAGTTTCAAAATGCGGAAAACTGGTTTCTGGAGCTGGTGAGACAGAAATATTTATTTATCCAGGGTATGAATTTAAAATAGTTGATGCCTTAATAACTAATTTTCATCTTCCAAAATCGACACTTTTAATGTTAGTTTCAGCTTTCACAAATCGTGAATTTATGATGGAAGTATACAGAGTAGCAGTAGAAGAAAAATACCATTTCTTCAGCTTTGGCGACTCTATGTTTATATATTAATATGAACTGAGTAGTATTAGGAGGAGTTTTATGAGAATAATAGCAGGAGAAGCTAAAAATAAAAAAATAAAAAGTAGAAAAGGAATGGATACACGTCCAACTTTAGGAAGTGTAAAAGAGTCTCTTTTCTCAATAATAGCAGCTTATGTCCCAGAATCAAGATTTTTAGATCTATTTTCAGGAACAGGAAATATAGCACTAGAAGCTTTGAGTCGTGGAGCTAAAAAAGCTATAATGATAGAGCAAGAACAAGAAGCTTTAAAAATAATAATAGAAAATATAAATAGTTTAGGTTACGAAGATAGATCTCGTGCTTATAAAAATGATGTAATCCGTGCAGTCGAGATTTTAGGAAGAAAACAAGAAAAATTCGATATAATTTTTATGGATCCGCCATACAAGCAAGAGCTTTGTTCAAAAGTTATGAAAGCAATAGAAAAAGCAGGTGTTTTAGCAGAAAATGGACTAATCATTTGTGAGCATCATGTTTTTGAAGAGTTAGATGATGAGATGGGAGGCTTTAAAAAAGCTGATTACAGAAAGTATGGAAAAAAAGCTATGACATTTTATACAAGATAACATATTCTAAAGGTGGAAACTATGGAGAAGAAAACTAAACTTAAAGAAAGTTTTGAAGGCAATATAGACCAAATAGATGAAATAGTAAAAAAGCTTGAAAGTGGAGAATTACCATTGGAGCAAAGTATAAAAGAGTATGAAAAAGCAATGAAACTTTTGAAAAAATCTTCAGATATTTTAAATATGGCCGAAGGAAAAATTCTTAAAGTTATTGAAAATAGTTCTGAAGAAATAGAGTTTCAGGAGGTTTAACTATGTTTGAAAATTATTTGAAAGAAGAAAAATTAAAGATAGAAAAAATCTTACTTGAGTATTTGAATGAATTCGATTATCCTAAGGTTATAGCTGAAGGAATGAAATACTCAGTTTTAAATGGTGGGAAAAGGCTACGTCCGATTTTAATCTCTGTGGTTTTAGAACTTTTAGGTCAAGATAAAAAATTGGGTTATCCCAGTGGAGCTGCTATTGAGATGATTCATTCATATTCATTAGTTCATGATGATTTACCAGCTCTTGACAATGACAATTACAGAAGAGGAAATTTAACTACTCATATAAAATTTGGAGAAGCTGAGGCAATTTTAATTGGTGATGCACTTTTAACTTATGCTTTTGGTGTATTGGCAGAAAAAAATATTCATCTTTCAGCAGATAAAATAGTTAAAATAATAGCTTTGACCTCTAAACATGCTGGAACTAATGGAATGATTGGTGGTCAGTTGGTGGATATTGAGAGTGAGGGAAAAGAGATATACTACAGCACTTTACAATATATACACGCCAATAAAACAGGAAAAATGATAAGACTTCCAATGGAAATTGCTTGTATAATAGCCGAAGCTGATGAAAAAACGTTCGAGATAATTAAAGTAGTAGCAGATTTGATAGGAATGGCTTTTCAAATAAAAGATGATATTTTGGATATAGAGGGAGAGTTTGTAAAGATTGGAAAAACTGTGGGAAGTGATATAAATCATAAAAAATCCACATATCCTTCTATATTTGGAATGATAAAATCTAAAGAGATGCTAAAACAAACTTTAGAATCAGCAGAAAAACTTATAAAAGAAAATTTTGAAATTGAGAGAACAGAAACGATATTAGAGCTTATAAAGTTTATTGGTTGTAGAGAAAGTTAAAAGAAAAATTGACAAATTACCCCTAAATTAAGTATAATCAAAATTAAGGTAAAAAAAATATTTAGGGGGAAAAAATGGCAGTTTTTAAAAATGTAATAGTAGCTCATAAAGCACAAATAAATCCACACGTTGGAGGGTCTATTGACATACTTGGAGCTTTTGATAATATGATTCAACCAATGTTTCCATATCCAATGGAAAATCTTTCTATTATCTTAACTTTTGAAGAAATATTCAAGCCTACAATTTTTGAGGTAAGATTAAATTCGCCAGCAGATGAGTTAATAACTAAGGGAGAGTTTCAACCTATGGTTGATCCATTTGGAGTAGGAAAGAAAATTTTAGATTTAGAAAAAATGTTAATAAAAGATAGAGGAATTTATACTATAGATATTTTTGAAAAAGTAGAAAATGAAGTTAAATTTTTAGCTTCTTCTAAGTTGTTTATAGCTGATTTTCCACCTCAAAGACCAATAACTCCGGAAATTAAAGAGGCTATATTAAAAACAGAAGGTGTTGTAAAATCAGTTAAAACTGAATTTAGACCAATGGATAATCCTGATCAACTTGTTAAAATTCAAATCTCTTTAGATAGTTCTGAATTATTAGAAGAAGGATACACAGCTATGCCTCTAGAAGATAAGATAACTTTAGATGGAAAAGAGTATGATTTAACAGGAATTAGAAGACAAGTTGAGTGGATGTATGGAAATCCAATTCCCAAAAATGAAGAAATGAAAGAAGAAGCGGTCCAAGCTTAAATAACTCTTGACAAAAACTATAAAAATTGATAGAATAATAAGGTAAAATTTAACCTTTCCCACAAAGGACCGTTGCGTTATATTTGAAGATATAACCAAGAATAATTTTAGGAGGAAAAATGAAAAAATATACTGATATGCAAAGAAAAGAAGACGTTGTTAGAGATTGGTTTCACTATGACGCAGAAGGGCAAATCTTAGGAAGATTAGCTGTTGAAATAACAAAAAAATTAATGGGTAAAGGAAAAGTTTCTTATACTCCACACATTGATGGAGGAGACTTCATAGTTGTAACAAACATAGAGAAGATAACAGTAACTGGTAAAAAGTTAACTGATAAGAAATATTATCATCACACTGGATTCCCAGGTGGAATCAAAGAGAGAACTCTAGGTGAAATGATGGCTAAGAAACCAGAAGAAGCTTTAATGTTAGCTGTTAGAAGAATGCTTCCAAAGAACAAATTAGGAGCTCAACAATTAACTAGACTTAGAGTGTTTGTAGGAGCAGAGCATACTCACGTAGCTCAAAAGCCAGTAAAGGCTTAATAATTTAATTAGGAGGGAATGACAATGGCAGATATGATTCAATATTTAGGAACTGGAAGAAGAAAAACTTCAGTAGCAAGAGTAAGACTTATCCCTGGTGGACAAGGAATTGAAATAAACGGAAAATCAATGCAAGATTATTTTGGAGGAAGACAAATTCTATCTAAAATAGCTGAGCAAGCATTAGCATTAACAGACAACATGGAGAAATTCGGAGTTAAAGTTAACGTTAATGGTGGAGGAAACTCAGGTCAAGCTGGAGCAATCAGACACGGTGTGTCAAGAGCACTAGTTTTAGCTGACGAAACTCTAAAGCCTGCTTTAAGAGAAGCTGGATTCTTAACAAGAGACTCAAGAATGGTTGAGAGAAAGAAATTCGGAAAGAGAAAAGCAAGAAGATCTCCTCAATTCTCAAAGAGATAATTATCAAAAAATATTCAACCTCACAGACCAAGTGTTTGTGGGGTTTTTATTTTTTTTGTGCATACAAATAAAAATATGTAAAAAAATAGAATATATGAAAAAAATGAATTATTAGTCAATAAAAAATAAAATACTTTAGACTCAAAAAACTTTAAAAAAGTTTAAAAAAAATTTTTTTGAATTATTTTTTTATGAAAAAAAAAATCTTCTAGAAGCCTTTAAAATCAACAAAACATTGACATTGTATATATTTTATATCAAAATGATTTAAAATATATATTTAAAAACACTTTACTTTATTTTTTTTTTA
>JBOFFH010000126.1:0-2903 GCA_051648485.1 Fusobacteriaceae bacterium | reverse complement strand
TATCTATTTTGACCAACTTTACCAGCAATAGGCATTAATTTTTCTTCAACAATATTCATAAATTTGCTCATAAATTTCCTCCAATTTTTAATTTTTATTTAAAGAAGGGAAGGGAAAACCCCCTCCCTTTCTTTGAGTGCAATTATTAATTAAATTTGTAATTTAAACCGATGTAAGTCCAGAAAAGATCGATATTATGATCTCCATTTTCTGTTCCCCAAGCCATTTTTTCTCTATTTTTATATGTTCTTTCTGCATTTTCATAAGCAAATCCTACAAATGTAGAGAATTGATCATTTATCACATAGTTAGCCATTAACTCATATCTGATTCTTGATCCAAATTCATATTCATATCTTCTTTCTTTACTTCCTGTGTTAGAAGCTGCTATCTCATCAAAAGTTCTTCCTAAAGTAACTCTTATTCTTGGCATGATTGTTAACTTTTCGGTAGCTTGATAAGGCATCATGATTCTAATTTGAGTTTCTACCATCTCATACTCGTCATAAAATTCTCCTGTTGTATAAAGAGTTGGTTTTAAAGATAACTTTTCTGTTAGCTTGAACGATGGTCCGAAATCTCCTTCCCAATAGAATCCTTCATTTTTATTAGTATCTAAACCTGGACCATAGTTACCAGAATTTGTATCTTGGTCCATACCTGCAACTAACCAACCTCCAAGTAATCCGTTAAAGTGATTAAAATCAGTTCCCAGTTCATATCTTGTTCTTTTCCAGTCTCCATGATATGTATCTTTTGTATAATCTCTAACTCTGTCTTCTGTTCTGTATTTAAGATGGAATGCCTGGTTTGCAAAAAGTTGATATCTAACTTTCCAGTCAACTCTTGTAGCTTCCCACTCAGCATCCGTATTTATAAAAGATGTGTCTCCTCCGAATCTTCTTTCAACATTAAGATCTAATGTTAATTTTCCTCTTGTTGCAGAAATTCCAGTTCCCCAGAAAGTTCCATCTTCATGGTCACCATTAGCTACTACTGATCCATTATCAAAATCCTCTGTTTCAAAGTAAACTCTTCCTCCAAACTTCCAAGGCTCTACAACTTCCTTAACTACTACAGCTTCCATTGGAGTTGGTACAATTTCTTTAGATGCTACTGGCTCTGCTACAACTTCTTTTGCAAAAACAGTTGTTCCTACTATTGATAAAGCAGCTAATAAATAAATCATTTTCTTCATTTTTTATTCCCCCTCTATATATAATGTGTATTGAAACCCTTTTTTGTTTAGCTAATAGTTCTTATTTAGCTAATTCTAAAGCAAAATCTAATATTTTTTTCCCATTTAAAGTTCCATAATGCATAGTATCTATTACAGCAAGTGGCTTTCCAGCTTCTCTAGCTATTGGTTCTAATTCATTCTTTTTAAATCTAACTTGAGGTCCTAAAAGAAATACATCGTATTCTGATAATAACTCATGAAATCTTTCTAATCCAACTGCATCTATCTTTACTTCTATATTTTCATCGATAGCTACCTTTTCCATTTTTTTTACTATCATACTAGTTGACATTCCAGCGGAACAAAGTAATAATATTCTTTTCATTTAAGTCTCCTTCACTATTTTATTTCATTTTTTATCTGCATTCACTTGCATCTGAAAATATCTTATCATATGTTTAATAAAAAGTCAAATGAACCATAAATAAAGCTTTTTTCGTTAAATGAACTTTTTAAAAATATAAAAAACTTGCTAAAAACTCTAAAACAATATACTATATTCTTATATAACGAATAAACATATAAAAATTTCGTTTAATTTTTGCTATATTAACAAAATAAAATACAGAAAAAATTTTTTTTATATATATTTTTATATATTTTTATAGGAGGATTTTAAATTTATGGAAAAAATTACCTTTGATTTTTTTAAAAATAACATTTTTCTTTTTAATGATAAAAAATTTAATAAAAAAGAGCAAGAATTTTTAACTTTAATTCGAGATAAATATGAATTAAAAAATCAGGATTCACTAATTTTTAATAAAAAAGAACTAGAACAAATAACAAAACATAAAGAAACAATTGAATTTTTTTTAGAAAAATTTTCCAAAAGAAAAATAAATCTCTGTTTAAATGAAAAAGATAAATCTATTTTTTTTGCTTCTTTCTCTATTTTTGATTTTTATTTTAGATCTGGAGATGATTATAAATTTTTTTTATCTAGTTCTTTAAAACATTTAAAAGAAATAGATATTTTCAAAAAGTTAGACCTTTTACTTATCCTTTTATTTAAAAGTGAAAATAGTTTTCCATTATACCTGCATATGATGAGAAATATGAATCAAGGAGAATTTTTACTGACTAAAAATGAATTAAAAGAAATTTTAGGTGTAGAGCAAGAAAGTTATGAAAGATTTTTTGATTTTGAAAAAATAATTTTAAAACCTGTTTTAGAAGATATTAATAATTTAACACAATATAATATAAGCTATAATAAAATTAAAAATACCGAAGGAAGTACTAGTAAAATAATTAAGATTCAATTTTTTTTCCATCATAAACTATCTTCTCATGTTTTGGAAGAAATTGATAAAATATTACTTCCTATTTGGGAAAGAGTTGCTTCTCCTTTTAAGATAGCAAAACTAATAGAGACAACTATGCTCAACGAAGGTATTGACTTTGTAAAAAGAAGTTTATACAATATTGATAAAGGAATTTTAGGATCTCTCGATGAAGTTATTTCCTTAGCATTAAAACAAACTACTTTGAATGACCCTATCGAATCTTATATTTTGGTTAGTCAAACGTCTAGTATTTTTATTAATAAATTTTTTTTTGAATCAAAACTTTATATTGAGCTTTTAAAATCTAAATTTTATTACAACTATAATTTTTTAAAATCACTCAGAAATATTGAAATTGGAGTTCTCTTAGAATA
>JBOFFH010000125.1:0-9801 GCA_051648485.1 Fusobacteriaceae bacterium | reverse complement strand
GAGTTACAATCTTTAAATGGAAAAGATATAAATGCCAAAATAGATTTGGGTAAAGATACTAAAGTAACAATAACAATTAAAGGAACAGCAAATGATAATATCTATGGAGATATTGTAAATACAGCTTTATTTAATTATCCTGAAGGAAAAGATGAAACTGGTAAAAAAGGAGAAGTGTTTGCAGTTATTAAAAATACAGCATCAGTTGCAACGCTTGAAAAAACTGTAGATAAACCAACGTATAATTCTGGAGAATCATTAGAATATACAATAAAAATAAAAAATACAGGAACTTCAGTAATACCAAACTTTATATTAACTGACGCAATTGGAAAAGTAGAGGGAGAGATAGCTGGAGAGGCTACTACTACCGGATTGGCATTTGTTTCATGGTCAAAAGTATCATTGAAAGTACCAAATACATCATCTCTTATTGAAGAAACTATTCTGAACTCAACAGAAGGAGATACTTATACAGCTAAATTTGATTTAGGTCCTGGAGATGAGATTGAATTAAAATTAACAGCACTAACTAAACCTAATGTTTTCGGAGAATTAAAAAATAGTGCAGTTGGAAAATATTTAGGAATGGTAGGAAATGAATTAAAAGAGATAGAACTGATAAAAGATGCAGTATCTTCAGGAAAAATAGGAGATCTGAAATTAACAAAATCAGTTAAAACAAAAACACAATTACCATCATCAACAGAGTATCTATATGCTCCGGGAGAAGAGGTAGAGTATACATTCGTTATCAATAATACTGGTGAAGGATGGGTTAGAAATGTGAAGTTCCAAGATCTATTTATGGATGTAAAAACAAAACTATATCCAGATGGAGATTTCGGAGCCGCATATGAAAGCGGAACATTATCCGTTACACATTCAACAACAGGAGCTCAAAACTCAGTAACAATAGTAGAAAACAATCCAAACTTAATAGCTGATTTAGATATTCAGAATGGAACATCAATTACATTTGTTGCTAAAATAAAAGTATCAAAAGATGCAGTTTCAAAAATAGAAAACACAGCATCGATAACTGTTAAAACTCCGGAAGGAGAGGAAAAAATAGAAGCAAAAGCAAGAATATTTGCTCAAATTCCAGATGTTAAACTAAATAAAACAGTTGATATTGAAAAATTTGAACTTTCACAAAAAATGGTTTATACAATTGTTCTAGAAAACGCTGGTGAAAATAACTTGATTGGTATAGAAGGTAGAGATATTCTTCAAAATATAAAAGCTATGAATAGTTTAGGAGAACTTGTTTATCCGTTTGAACCAGGAGCGACAATAACTAGAGTTATCGAACCGACAGATTCTGTAAGAGTAACAACAGTTGTTGGACAAGATGGAAACTTATTTGATAATCTAGATATGAGATCAAAATCAAAGATAACGTATACGATAGAGTTAAATGTAAAAGATAACATCGTAGGAAATATTATCAATACTGCAACAGCAAAAGTTCTTAGTCAAGATGGTTTCGGAGAAGAGAAAGAGTATGAGAGTACAATTAGTTCTAATCCATTAACACCGACAATGAGTATAGAAAAAACCGTTGTTACGGCATTAGAAAATGATAATGGTATTATTAATGGAGAAGAGGTAACATACTCTATAACATTAAAAACTGATAGACCGGTATTTAATGTTAAGCTAATTGACAAATTAGTTGATATTGCAAATGAAGCTGGAGAAAAAATATTTATTCCAGAATCTATTAAACTAGTATCAGTTCAAGAAGCTGGAGTTAATAGAGAATATACTGGTAATATAAATGGAACAGTTTCTGAAATTGGAATATCAAGAATTGATAAAGAGGCAGTTATCTTAATCAAAGCTACTGTCAAAAAAGATGCAAAACTAAAAGCTGGAGAGAAAATCAAAAATACTGCAACAACAAATTATGATCAGACAAAAGATGGAATACCAGACACGGAAGATCTAAGTGCTGAAGTAGACGTAGTTGCAAAAGCTCCAGATTTAGAAATTACAAAAGTTGCAAAGCAAGAAGAAATTTTACTTGGAGAAGATGTAGAATACACAATAAAAGTTAGAAATAGAAGTACAACATCAATAGCTGAACCACCATCATTCCAAATAATAGATAACTTATCTGAAATAACAGAGTTATCAAATAATGGAGCAAGAATTCCAGTTTACACAGAATGGAGTGTTACATCAGTAGCAGGACCAAATTCAAATGCTGGAACAGCAACTGAACCAAATACTAATCTAAACATAAAAGATGCCGTTATAGCTCCTAATGAAACTTTGACTTATACAATCAAAGCTAAAACATCATTAGATATAAAGTCAGATGTGAAAAAGGTTAGTAATACAGTTAAATTAGTAATGATAGGAGTACCTGAGAAATCAGCAGAGGCTGAGGTGAAAGTTAAAAAACCTCTTGTATCTATTGATAAAGAAGCTGGAGTAAAAGAAACATCAGTAGGTAAATTTGTACCATACAGTTTAGTAATTACAAACAACGAGAATCAAGAGATTAAAAATCTTTATGTAAGAGACACACCACCAGCAGGATTTAAACTGGTAGATGGATCATTACAAGTTGTTAAAAATGGAGAAAAAACAGATAAAATACTAAAATCAACTAACGACAACAATGCAGTAAAAATAGGACCATTTGATTTAGGACCTAAAGAACAAATTGAAGTTGTTTATTTAACAAAAGTTAGTATTGGAGTTGTAAGAGGAGTTTATAAAAATGTGGCAATAGTTACAAATTCTTCAAGCAAACCTGTATCAAATGAAGATAGTGCTGAAGTAGATGTAATTGAAGATCCACTATTTGAAACAACAACTGTTATTGGAAAAGTATTCCATGATAGAGATGGAGATGGAACTCAAGATGATAATAGAGCTACAAAAATAACAGTAAAACAAAATATTTCTGAAAGTTCATATGTTCCTAATAGTACTTACTATGTTATAGATGGAGTTAGAAAAGCTCTTCCTGATCAGAGTGTACCATTGGAAAGAGGAGTTAAGTTAAAAGAAATTCTTCATGGTAGAATGAGTGAAAGAGAAATTTTAGAAAAAAGTAAAATAGAAATATTTACTGGATTAAATGATGTTTCTGAATTAGGAGACATTAAAGTAACAACAGCTGAGGGTACAGATATAACTTTAACAAAAGATAATAAAGTTATAACTAACCATACCGGTTTAAAAGCAAAAGGAATGGTATCACAAAATATTGTTGTTAGAAAAGAAATTTTAAAAAGATCTACTAATGATAATAAAGAAAATGCAGTGAACTATTATCAAAAAATAACAATAATAAATACTGGATTAATAGAAGAAGGAATACCTGGAGTAAGAGTTGCAAATGTTGAAGGACTTGTAATAATTACAGACCAGTATGGAAGATTCCATATACCAGAAGTTTCAAGTGCAAAAGGTAAAAATTATATCTTAAAAGTAGATGCTGCAACACTACCTACTGGAAGTATATTTACAACAGAAAATCCTAAAGTTCAAAGATTAGGAACTACAATAATTAAGTATAATTTTGGAGTAATTTTACCAAGAACAACTTATGAAACAAATAAAGATGGAACAAAATTACTGAGAGTTAAAATTTACCCAGGAGTGATATTCAATGATAACTCAACAGAGATAAAGCCAGTTGTTTATAAAAGAATATTCAACAGTATTATGAATAATTTAAAATCTAAAGATCATCTATTTGTTGAATTAAATAGAAGTGGTGACAAAGATTTAGATGAAAAAAGAAAAGAAGTTTTAATTGAATCTTTAAAAGAATATTTAAATGATAAAAAATTTGAAGTTCAATTTACTCAAAACAAAAAGGGGGCGATGTAGATGAGTAAGTACTTACAAAAAAACTGGAGTATTCGTTTGATACTTTTAGGATTAATAATTTCGACAGCGAATGCTCAAACAGTCAAACCTTTAAATGCTTATGATGAATATGAGGTAGTTGAAACAATATCTACTCAAAATTTAGATGTAAAAAATTGGAGTAATTCAGAAGAAAATGTAAGGGGGGTTGAGTTCCAGAAATTGGAACTCAACACAACTCTTGAAGAAGCTGATCGATTACCTGAAACAGAAAATATGATATACAAAGGTAGAGTTTTTTTAGAAAATAGAAAAGGTGTAATCTACAGTATTGTAGATTCAGTTACAGTAGATCCTAGATTAAATATTTTAGCAGATTCCCATGCCTCAGTTGATGGCGTGGGGAACCTAAAAGAAGCAATAACATTTTATCCTTATACAAACTATGAAAAAAGCATAAAGAGTTATGAGCTTTTAATATATAAAGAAAATGACACTTTAAAAAGAAATCCAATAGCATCTATAAAAGGAGAAAAAATTGATTTTAACACACCCATAGTTTGGGATGGAAAATTAAAAGATAATAATAATTTAGAAGACACCAATAATATATATTATGTGCTCAGAGTTTACGGTGATAATGGAAGTTATGATGAAACCGATACAAAAATTATAAAATTGGATGATAGGGATATTAAAAGCTTTAGTAATGACAAAGATTCTATAAAAGATAAAGTTTATGGTACGAATGATTTAGCACTACAAAATATAGCGATTGTGGGTTCAAAAATTAGATTTTATGGTAGAGATTTAGATCCAAAAACAATTGTAAAAGTAGATAATCAAAATATAAAACTAGATTCAACTGGTGATTTTATATATGAAACAGTTTCTAGTGAAGCTTTGAAGATTTATAATTTTGAAATAGAAAAAGATGGAAAACACAAACATTATCCAATAGAAGTAGAGACAGTTAAAGATTATGAATATTTAGTTGCATTAGCCGATTTTACTCTTGGGAAAAATAATGTCTCAGGAAGTGATTCTATTTTAAGAAATGATAAAGATTTTAGAGAAAGTTATTACAATCGTGGTAGACTAGCTTTTTATTACAAAGGAATAAAAGAAAAATACAAAATAACAGCACAAGCTGATACGTGGGAAAATGAAATAAAGAATATCTTTACAGATTTTCATGAAAGAGATAAAAATGCTATATTTAGAAAATTGGATAGGCAATATCTTCCCTTTGATTATGGAGATGATTCTGAACGTTATTACGATGTAGAGAGTGAAGGAAAGCTATACTTGAGAGTAGATTGGGACAAATCTCAAGTTTTATGGGGTAACTATGAAACAGGTTTAGATTCAGGATTTTTTAACAATTATAATCGTAGTTTATATGGTGCAAGATTTGAATATAATAGTTTAGAAACAAATACTTTTGGAGAATCTAAAAATCATATTGAGGTATTTGGGGCTAATCCTGATACAAGTTATAAAAGAGATTCTTTTTTAGGAACTGGAGGAAGTATATACACTCTTAGTGAGAGAGACTTAGTTGTAGGAAGTGCTAAATTAACATTAGAGATAAGAGATCAAAAAACTGGTAGAGTTTTGGACAGAGTTTCTTTAGCAGAGGGCTCAGATTATACAATAAATGAGCTATCAGGAAGAATTATTTTATCAGACCCTTTAAGTCAAAGTTATTTTACAGAAAAATCTACGGATATTGTTAAAAATTCACCTTCTGGAGAAAGAAGCATATATCTCTTAGCTGATTATGAATTTTATTCTTTAGAAGACAATATTTCTAATTTGACATTGGGAGGAAGAGGTAAAACTTCTTTAAATGATAATGTCGCCGTAGGCGGAACTTATGTAAAAGAAAACAGAAAAGGATCTTTAACCGATTATGAATTAAAAAGTGCTGATATAACAGTAAAAAAATCAAATGGAACATATGTTAAAGGAGAGTATTCTGAAAGTGAAGGTAACCAATTAACTAAAAACTCAAACTGGTTCTCATATAATGGTGGTTATGATTTTATACAGCAACCAATTATTACAAACAATAGTAAAGGACAAGCTTACTATTTAGAAGGTAGTTTAGCTCTTAGTGATTATAATTCAAAATTTAATCCAAATGATAATATACTTGCATGGTATTCTAAAAAAGATAAAAATTTCTCAACAGCTTCTGAAGCAAGCGGTTTAAATAAGGAAGAAATTGGTATTAAAGGTGAATACAACATTGATGATAAAACACTAGTATTCGCAGAAATTGCAAAGTACAAAGAAAGCGATTTTGATGATCTGGGAAAAAAAGAAGGTACTCAAGAGCAAAAAACAGTTGCCTTAGGAATCAATCGAGAACTAACAGAAAAATTAGATTTAGGATTTGAAGCTGAGTATGTAGAAGAAAAAGAAATTGAATCAAGTTTAGTTACATTGAATAATGAAGATTTAGACAATGGAGAAGCTGTACTTTTAGGAACAAGAGTTGGCTATAAATTTAATTCTGATTTGGATGGATATCTAAAGCTACAATCTTCAGTTTGGAGAGATAAAGATTATGAAGCAAATAATCTAGCCACTGTTGGAATGAGATATGCAGCTACAGAAAAATTAGAACTTACTGGAGCTCTGAGCACAGGTAATAAAGGAGATGCAGCAGAGGTAACAGCAAATTACCAATATAGCCCAGATTATGAGATTTATGCAGGTTATACATTGGAAAATGAAGATGATACTTCAAAAGATTTAACTATTGGTCAAAGATTTAATTACAGTGATAGAGTAACCCTTTTTCAAGAAAATAGTATTATGAAAAACTATTCAGAAAAAGGATTATTACAAGGTTATGGAGTTGACTACAAATATGACGAGAATCTTTTCTTAGGATTTGTTTATGAAAGAGGAGATGTTGATATTGAAGATGGCAAAGTGACTAGAAATAATGTGAGTACGAGCTTAAGATATGAAACAGAAAAACTATATTCAAAGCATAGACTTGAATATGGTAATGATTCTGGTGCAAGATCATCTTCTAGCTGGGGATTCATCAATAATGCAAAATGGAAACCAACACCTGAATATACAGTTTTTGGAGAAGGTAATTATGTTTCTGTGGATGGAGATAGTTTTACACTAAAAAGAAACAACAATGAGTATATATCTAGAACTTTTGATGGAAATGATAAATTTTATGAGTTAGGATTAGGACTAGGATATAGACCAGTTTTCAATGATAGATTAAATTTGATATCAAGATGGAACTACATCTATGATACAAGTGGATCTGGACTTATAGGTGATGCGACAGACTTTAATTTTAGAGCACATTTATATACAGTTGAGGCTATCTATGACTTAAGCCAGAGGTTAACACTAGCAGGTAAATATGCTATTAGACAAGACAAAGTAAGATTAATTTCAGGTGGAGACTGGTATAGTAACACACTGAATATGTACTCAATGAGAATGACTTATGAAGTTATTTATAAGTGGGATCTTTTTGCTGAATATAGTATCTTAGAAAGTAGAAAAACAGATGAGATTAAACATGGAGCACAAGTTGGAGTTTATAGAGATATAAATGAAAACATGCAAGTGGGAGTAGGGTATAATTTTAGTAAATTTGATGATAATTTAAAAGATTTACGTTATAAAAATGGTGGAAAAGATTTAGATTATCAAAATCAAGGTTGGTTTATCAACATAATAGGTAAATTTTAAAAGAATATATAAAATAATAAAAACCAGCTAAGTTAATCTTTAGCTGGTTTTATTGTTTTATAAAACTATTTTATGGAAATGTTCTTCTCCATCAACAAAATTACTTTCATAGATTTTTTTACCATCTGAATTATATTTGTAAAAATTACCTTGTTGAATTCCATCAACAAAATTACCTTCACTAGATAGTTTACCATTTTTATGATACTCTTTAGCTATACCATCAACTTTTAAATTTTTAAATGTTTTTTCAGTTTTTAATGAACCATTTGCATAGTAATCATTTACGCTAAAATTAAAATTATCTTTGTATATTGATTTAGTAACTAATTCCTTATTAGAATACTCTTCAGATTCTTTTATAACTCCATTTAATACCAAAACTTTTTTATAAATTTTTTGATCACCAATTGCATGCTCTTCTTCAATTATTTTTCCACTAAATTTTTCATCGTTATTTTTATTGTAAATAGTATAAGTTGATTCTTCTACTCTTAAAATATCTGATTCAATATTTATATAAGAAGCTCCCAAATTTATCTTTTTTACAATTATTTCTTTATCTTTGTTAAACCAGCATGCAGTATAAAGAACCATAACTAAAGTTGTTAAAATTAATTTTAAAAGATTTTTTTTCATAGATTTCCCCTTTTTTCTAAGTTATTTAAATGAATTTTGTTAGATTTAAATAATTTTAAAGTTAACTATGTTCCATTTCTATAGTATACTTTTTTTGAAAAAAAAAGTCAATTTTTCTAGTTCAAATTGATAAAAAATTTGAATTTCGATTATTAACTTTTTTAGTAGGAAAATTTATATATTTTCTAAATTATACTATCTTTAAATATCTCTAGAGATTTATCTAAAATTCCAGTGACTTCTGCAATAACTAAACCATAGTTGGTTATTGGTACTGAAGAATTTTGAGATTCATCTATTCTACTTTGCATAAGTTTTTTATTTATCATGCAAGCACCACAATGAATAACTAAAGAATATTCTGATAAATTTACTGGAAAATCTTTTCCAGCAACAAAATGAAATTCAATTTCTTTTCCACAATATTGTTTAACTAATTTTGGAATCTTAACTCTTCCTATATCTTCATGAGATGTATTATGAGTACAATTTTCAGCTATCAGAATTTTATCTCCGTCTTTTAATTCTTTTAATTTTTTTACTCCTTTAGCCAAATCTTCTAAATCTCCTTTTTGTCTTGCAAATAAAATTGAGAAGCTGGTTAATTTTGCACGATTATTTAAAATTTTATCAACGTTTTTAAAAGCTTGAGAATCTGTTACAACCAAATCGATATCTTTAATATCTTCTAGGGCACTTTTGAGTTCTGTGTCTCTCACTACATAACTTTTTATACCATGATCAAGGCATTCTCTTATTAGTTGAACTTGTGGAAGAATCAAACGTCCTTTTGGAGCTTCAGAATCAACGGGAACAACCATTAAAACTTTCCCATTATATTCAACTAAATCTCCCAATAGTTTCGGCTCTTCCGCTTCTTTTTCAATACCTTTTAAAATTTCATTTTTCAGATTCAAAATACTCTCTCTATTTAAAGTTGAAACTAAAACTACTCTTTTGAAAACATTTTTTATTTCTTCTATCTCTTTATCTGACAAAAGATCAATTTTATTTAGTACTAGCAAAAATGGAATATTATATTTTTTAAACTGACTTTCTTGGCTTCTATAAAATGCTAAATCTATTTTCTGAGCTTCCATTACCAATATTGCAAAATCAGTTCTTTTAAGTTCTTCTAATGATTTTTTCATTCTTAATTTTCCCAAAGTAGTATTATCTTCCAAACCAGCTGTATCTATAAAAAGAACAGGACCAAATGGTAAAAATTCCATTGCTTTGACTACAGAATCGGTTGTAGTTCCTTCAATTTCCGAAACTATAGAGATATTCTGCTCTGTTATAGCATTTATCAAAGAAGATTTTCCTGAATTTGTTTTACCAAAAATTCCTATATGCAATCTATTTGAGTTGGGTGTGTTTTTCATCGTTTCTCCTTAAAGATAGAGATCTCTCATTCCGTTTTTTATTTGCTCTAATTTTTCTTTAGTTAATTGTTTTATATCTTCTCTACTTATGTTTTCTAACTCTCTAGCTATTACTGTTTTTACTTTTTCTGTTAATTCTTTATCTCCATAATCCATTGCATATTCCATCAAAGTTAAAAGAGCATTTGGTGAACAAACATTTTGG
>JBOFFH010000124.1:0-30656 GCA_051648485.1 Fusobacteriaceae bacterium | reverse complement strand
CAGGAGATAACATAGAAATGACAGTAGAATTAATACACCCAATTGCAATGGAAACAGGATTAAGATTTGCAATAAGAGAGGGTGGAAGAACAGTTGCTTCTGGAGTAGTTGCAGAAATAACTAAGTAATTCATAAGTTAAAGAAATTAAAAATAGGGTAGTAGTTAATTTTGCTACCTTATTTTATTTCCAAAAAGCCAATAAAAATAATTGTAAAAATAAAATAAAAAACACTTTTCTTTTTGTAAAAACTGTGTTATAATAATCTGAGTGTTTAGAAAAGCACGATTCAATTTTAATTTTTAAGGAGGTGTAAACAAGACATGGCTTCTAACAAATTAAGAATCTATTTAAAAGCATATGATCACACTTTACTAGATCAATCTGCAAGCAAAATAGCTGAGGTTGCTAAAAAATCTGGTGCTGAAATTGCAGGACCAATGCCATTACCTACTAAAATTAAAAAGTATACTGTTCTAAGATCAGTACACGTTAATAAGGACTCTAGAGAACAATTTGAAATGAGAGTTCACAGAAGAATGGTAGAGATCAATAACTCTAACCCTAAGACAATTGCTTCGTTAACAGCAGTTAACTTACCAGCTGGAGTAGGAATCGAAATCAAACAAATTTAATTGATTTCAAAAACGAAACGTGGTTATGTTTCGGGTAATTTGTAAAGGTAAACTACGTAAGGTTATCAGAAACCAAATTATCCTTACAGAATAATACAAGTTGACATTTCTTAAAAAAAGAAATTGTGGAACCACGAGGACAAGTTGTCAACCAATATATTATTTGATGGAGGTAAAAGAATGTCAGGAATTTTAGCAAAGAAAATTGGAATGACTCAAATTTTCGAAGATGGAAAATTCATCCCAGTAACAGTTATTGAAGCTGGTCCAAACTTCATTCTTCAGAAAAAAACTGTTGAGAATGATGGATATACTGCTTTACAAATTGGTTTTGATGAGAAGAAAGAAAAAAACACTACTAAACCTTTAATGGGAATTTTCAATAAAGCTGGAGTTAAGCCTTTAAGATTTGTAAGAGAACTTAAAGTTGAAACTACAGACGGTGTTGAGCTTGGACAAGAGATTAAAGTGGATGTTTTATCTGAAGTTTTATTTGTTGATATAACAGGTACTTCTAAAGGTAAAGGAACTGCCGGAGTTATGAAAAGACATAACTTTAGTGGAAACAGAGCTACACACGGTGTATCTAGAAACCACAGATTAGGTGGATCTATAGGTATGTCATCTTGGCCAGGAAAAGTTCTTAAGAACAAAAAGATGGCTGGACAATACGGAAACGCAACAGTAACAGTACAAAACTTAAAAGTTGTAAAAATTGATACTGAGAACAACCTATTACTAGTAAAAGGTGCAGTTCCAGGACCAAAAAATGGTTACGTTGTAGTTAAGCCAGCAGTAAAAAAATAATCGGTTAGTAGATGTGGAAGGAGGAAAATAATGGCAGTTTTAAACATATATAACTTAGCAGGGACAACAACTGGAACTGTTGAAGTTAAAGATACAGTGTTTGGGATTGAACCGAATCAAGCAGTACTTCATGAAGTATTGACTGCGGAATTAGCAGCTGCTAGACAAGGTACTGCTGCTACTAAAACTAGAGCAATGGTTAGAGGTGGAGGAAGAAAACCTTTCAAACAGAAAGGAACTGGTAGAGCTAGACAAGGTACTATCAGAGCCCCACACATGGTTGGTGGAGGAGTAGCATTAGGTCCACAACCAAGATCATATGAGAAGAAAGTAAACAAGAAAGTTAGAACTCTTGCTTTAAGATCTGCTCTATCAGCTAAAGTAGCTATGGGAGATATCGTTGTTTTAGATGGAACAATCGAAACACCAAGAACAAAAACAATAATCGAATTAACTAACGCGTTAAACGCAACGACTAAGCAATTATTCGTAGTTAACGATTTAGCAGAACAAGGAGATTGGAACTTATTCCTTTCTGCAAGAAACTTAGAGAACGCAATGGTTCTTCAACCAAATGAGCTTGGAGTATACTGGTTACTAAAGCAAAATAAAGTAATCGTAACTAGAGAAGCACTAGCTACTATTGAGGAGGTGCTTGGATAATTATGACAGCTTATGATATCATCAAAAGACCTGTAATCACTGAAAAATCTGAGTTACTTAGAAGAGAATACAACAAATTTACATTTGAAGTAAGCCCTAAAGCTAACAAGATTCAGATCAAGAAAGCAATAGAGGAGATATTCAATGTTAAAATTGTAGATATCGCTACTATGAATTCAAAGCCAGTGACTAAAAGACACGGAATGAAGTTATACAAAACTTCTGCTAAGAAAAAAGCAATTGTTAAATTAGCTGAAGGTAATACAATAACTTACTTTAAAGAAGTTTAAAAAATAATTAGATATAGATAAAAAAACGGTGAAGATACGTATAGGTCTATAATTAATTCGGAGGTTAAGAATAATATGGCTATAAGAAAGATGAAAGCTATGACACCTGGTACTAGACATATGTCTAGATTAGTGAATAAAGAGCTAGATCAAGTAAGACCTGAAAAGTCTTTAACTGTACCTTTGAAATCTGCTTATGGAAGAGACAACTATGGACATAGAACTGGACAAAATAGACAAAAAGGACACAAAAGACTTTACAGAATAATAGATTTCAAGAGAAATAAGCTTGATATACCAGCGAAAGTTGCAACTATCGAGTATGATCCAAATAGATCAGCTAACATTGCTCTTTTATTCTATGTAGATGGAGAAAAGAGATATATATTAGCTCCTAAAGGACTTAAAAAAGGAACTATGGTAATGGCAGGTTCTAACGCTGAAATAAAGCCAGGAAATGCTATGAAACTTAAAGATATGCCAGTTGGTACAAGAGTTCACAATGTAGAACTTCAAATTGGTAGAGGTGGACAATTAGTAAGATCGGCTGGAACTGCTGCAAGACTTGTAGCTAAAGAAGGAACTTATTGTCACGTTGAGTTACCATCAGGAGAGTTAAGACTAATACACGGTGAGTGCATGGCAACTATCGGTGAAGTTGGAAACTCTGAACATAACCTAGTAGTTATCGGTAAAGCTGGAAGAGCTAGAAACATGGGAAGAAGACCTCACGTTAGAGGTTCAGCAATGAACCCTTGTGATCATCCACACGGTGGAGGAGAAGGTAGAACTCCAGTTGGAAGAAAGGCTCCTTTAACACCATGGGGAAAACCTACAATGGGTGTTAGAACTAGAGGAAAGAAAACTACAGATAAGTTTATCGTAAGAAGAAGAAACGAGAAGTAATTTTCGTGAGAAATAGGAGGCTAAAAGGTAATGGCTAGATCACTTAAAAAAGGACCTTTTTGTGACCATCACTTAATGAAGAAAGTCGAAGTTGCTGTTGCAACTGAGAATCTTAAAGCGGTTATCAAAACTTGGTCAAGAAGATCGACTATATTCCCTAACTTCATAGGATTAACTTTTGGAGTTTATAACGGGAAAAAACATATACCTGTTCACGTAACAGAACAAATGGTAGGACATAAGCTTGGAGAATTTGCTCCAACAAGAACTTACTATGGACACGGTGTAGACAAGAAAAAGAAGAAAAAATAATTAAATTATAAGATAACTTTATACTTATAAAGGGAGGTTGGACTAGTGGAAGCTAGAGCAATAACTAGATATGTAAGATTATCTCCTAGAAAAGCTAGACTAGTAGCTGACTTAGTGAGAAACAAATCAGCTTTAGAAGCGTTGGATATTCTGGAATTTACAAACAAAAAAGCAGCTAGATTCATAAAGAAGACATTAGCATCTGCAATAGCAAATGCATCAAATAACTTCGATATGAACGAAGAGAAATTAGTAGTATCTACTATAATGATAAACGAAGGACCTGACCTTAAGAGAGTAAGTCCAAGAGCAATGGGAAGAGCTGATATAATCAGAAAACCAACTGCACACATTATAGTAGCAGTATCAGAAATGTAGTTTTAAGGAGGTAAGACTGTGGGACAAAAAGTAGACCCTAGAGGCCTAAGACTTGGAATTACAAGAACTTGGGAATCTAACTGGTATGCAGATAAAAAGGAATATGTTAAATATTTCCACGAAGATGTAAAGATCAGAGATCTTGTAAAAAAAACCTACTTCCATGCAGGAATAGCTAAGGTAAAGATCGAAAGAACTTCACCTACTAATGTAGTTGTGTTAGTTCACACTGCAAAAGCTGGAATCATCATCGGAAGAAAAGGTGCTGAAATAGAGAGCTTGAGAGCTAAATTAGAAGCTTTAACTGCTAAAAAAGTAACAGTTAAAGTACAAGAAGTTAAAGACTTCAACAAGGATGCAGTACTTGTTGCTGAAAACATCTCAACTTCAATAGAGAAGAGAGTTGCATACAAGAGAGCTGTGAGCCAAGCTGTAATGAGAGCAATGAAATCTGGAGCAAAAGGAATCAAAGTTATGGTTTCTGGAAGATTAAATGGTGCTGAAATCGCAAGATCTGAGTGGGTAGTTCAAGGTAAAGTACCTTTACATACACTTAGAGCAGATATCGACTATGCAACTTCTACAGCTCATACAACATACGGAGCTCTAGGAATTAAAGTTTGGATATTCCACGGTGAAGTACTTCCAACTAAAAAGAAGGAAGGAGGGGAAGCTTAATCATGTTAATGCCAAAAAGAACAAAACATAAGAAAATGTTTAGAGGAAGATTAAAAGGTACAGCTCAAAAAGGTAATACTGTAGCGTTTGGAGATTACGGGTTACAATCTTTAGAGCCATCTTGGATAACTAACAGACAAATAGAATCTTGTAGAGTAGCTATGAACAGAACGTTCAAAAGAGAAGGTAAAATATTCATAAGAATATTCCCTGATAAGCCAATCACAAAGAGACCTATCGGAGTTAGAATGGGTAAAGGTAAAGGAAACGTTGAGGGATGGGTTGCTGTAGTTAAACCTGGAAGAATACTTTTCGAGGTAGCTGGAGTTACTGAAGAGAAAGCATTAGCAGCTTTAAGAAAAGCTACAATGAAGCTTCCTATCAATTGTAAAGTAGTTAAGAGAGAGAACGGTGGTGAAAACTAATGAGAGCTAGAGAAATAAGAGAAATATCAACTGAAGATCTAGTTGTTAAGTGCAAAGAACTTAAAGAAGAGCTATTCAATTTAAAGTTCCAACTTTCATTAGGTCAATTAACTAACAGTGCTAAAATTAGAGAAGTTAGAAGAGAGATAGCTAGAATTAATACAATTCTAAATGAAAGATAATCTCAATAGGAAGAGGAGGTTAGAGTCTTGAGAAACGAAAGAAAATTAAGAGAAGGTATAGTTGTTTCTGATAAAATGGATAAAACTATCGTTGTTGCAATAGAAACAATGGTATTACACCCAATTTATAAAAAGAGAGTTAAAAAAACTACAAAGTTTAAAGCTCACGATGAAAACAATGTAGCCCAAACTGGCGATAAAGTAAGAATCATGGAAACTAGACCATTATCGAAAGATAAAAATTGGAGACTAGTTGAGGTATTAGAAAAAACTAAGTAATTTCAATTAGAAAATTGAGAGGAGGATACTTTAATGGTACAACAACAAACTATCCTTAATGTTGCTGATAATTCTGGAGCTAAAAAACTTATGGTAATAAGAGTTCTTGGAGGATCAAGAAGAAGATTCGGAAGAATTGGTGACATAGTTGTAGCATCTGTTAAGGAAGCAATTCCTGCAGGTAACGTTAAAAAAGGTGACGTTGTAAAAGCAGTTATAGTTAGAACAAGAAAAGAATTAAGAAGAGATGACGGTTCTTATATCAAATTTGATGATAACGCAGCTGTAATATTGAATAATAATAATGAGCCAAGAGCAACAAGAATATTTGGACCTGTAGCGAGAGAGCTAAGAGCCAAAGATTTCATGAAAATTGTATCTCTTGCTCCAGAAGTAATATAATTGAGAGAGGAGGCTAAATATCGTGGCTAAACCTAAAGTTAAATTTGTACCAGTATCATTACATGTAAAAACTGGAGATTCAGTTTTTGTAATATCTGGGAAAGATAAGGGTAAAACTGGTAAAGTTACTAAAGTATTCCCTAACAAAGGGAAAATCATAGTTGAAGGAATTAATGTTGTTACAAAACACATGAAACCTAACGCTTTAAATCCACAAGGTGGAATTGTAACTAAATCAGCTGCAATATTCTCTTCAAAAGTTATGTTGTTTGATGAGAAAGCAGGGAAACCAACAAGAGTTGGATATAAATTTGTGGATGGTAAGAAAGTAAGATACTCTAAAGTATCAGGAGAATCTTTATAAGAGAGGAGGAAAACGTAAGTGTCTAATAAATACGTTTCTAGATATCATAAGTTATACAATGATAGTATAGTTCAAACGTTAACTAAAGAGTTAAACGTAAAGAACATTATGGAATGTCCAAAGCTAGAGAAAATTGTCGTGAACATGGGAGTTGGAGAAGCAACTCAAAATGCTAAGATAATAGATGCTGCTGCTAATGATTTAACAATCGTTACAGGACAAAAACCAGTAATAAAGAAAGCTAAGAAGTCTGAAGCTGGATTTAAATTAAGAGAAGGAATGCCAATTGGTGCTAAAGTTACTCTAAGAAAAGAAAGAATGTACGATTTCTTAGATAAATTAGTAAATGTTGTTCTTCCAAGAGTTAGAGATTTCGAAGGTGTATCAGCTAATGCATTTGATGGAAGAGGAAACTATTCTCTAGGATTAAGAGATCAATTAGTTTTCCCTGAAATAGAAATAGATAAAGTTGATAAAATGTTTGGAATGTCAATAACTATAGTTTCTTCTGCTAAAACTGATGAAGAAGGAAGAGCTTTACTTAAGGCATTTGGAATGCCTTTCAAAAAGTAATAGTGAGGAGGGTAGTTAATAAATGGCAAAAAAATCAATGATCGCTAGAGACGTTAAAAGAAACGAGCTATGCGAAAAGTACGCTGTAAAAAGAGCGGAATTAAAAGAAAAAGTTGCTAATGGGGACATGGAAGCTATGTTTGAGCTTAACAAACTTCCAAAAAATTCATCTCCATCTAGACAAAAGAATAGATGTCAATTAGACGGAAGACCAAGAGGATTCATGAGAGAATTCGGAATCTCAAGAGTTAAATTTAGACAATTAGCAGGTGCAGGTTTAGTACCTGGTGTTACAAAGTCATCTTGGTAATCTAAAAGAAGGAGGATTTCATAATGTTTTTAACAGATCCAATTGCTGATATGTTAACAAGAATCAGAAATGCAAATGCAGTTATGCATGAGAAAGTAGATATGCCTCACTCTAACTTAAAAGAGAAGATCGCAGAAATACTTAAAGAAGAAGGATACATTTCTAACTTCAAAACTATAACTGAAGGAAACAAAAAAAATATAAGAGTATATTTAAAGTATTCTGGAAAAGAGAGAGTAATCAAAGGAATCAAGAGTATCTCTACTCCTGGAAGAAGAGTATATTCATCTGTAGAAGATATGCCAAGAGTGCTATCTGGATTAGGAATCGCTATAGTTTCTACTTCTAAAGGAATTGTTACTGATAAAGTAGCTAGAAGAGAAAATATAGGTGGAGAAATCCTAGCATTTGTTTGGTAATATTAAACTGGGAGGTGTCCATTAATGTCAAGAGTAGGTAAAAAACCTATAATTGTGCCTGCTGGAATAGAAATTACAGTTAATGGGAATGAAGTAACTGTAAAAGGACCTAAAGGTACTTTAACTAAAGTTTTCTCAAATGAGTTAACAATCAAGTTAGAGAATAACGAAATAACTGTTGAAAGACCAAACGATCTTCCAACTGTAAGAGCAATACACGGAACAACAAGAGCCTTAATTAACAATATGGTAATTGGAGTTTCTGAAGGATTTAAGAAAACTCTTAACCTTGTTGGAGTTGGATATAGAGCAGCTGAAAAAAATAACGGATTAGAGATGGCTTTAGGTTATTCTCACCCAGTTATAATAAACGCAGTAGCAGATATAAAAATGACTGTAGAAAAGAATACTACTATCCATATCGAAGGAATCGAGAAGGACATTGTAGGACAGGTAGCAGCTGAGATCAGATCGAAGAGAGAACCTGAGCCATACAAAGGAAAAGGAGTTAAGTATTCTGACGAGGTTGTTAGAAGAAAAGAAGGTAAAAAATCGTAAGGTAATTAACCAAAGGAGGTAAGGAAGTTGTTTAAGAAGGTAGACAGACAAGCAGTAAGAAAAGCGAAGCAAAAAGCAATCAGATCGAAAATATCTGGTACAGCTGAAAGACCAAGACTTTCTGTATATAAATCAAACAACAATATCTTTGCTCAATTAATCGATGATGTTAATGCAGTTACTTTAGTATCTGCATCAACTATTGATAAAGAGTTAAAAGGAAATGTAACGCATGGTGGAAATCAAGAGTCTGCTAAGCTAGTGGGAAAAGCAATAGCTGAAAAAGCAATTGTTAAGAACATAGTATCTGTTGTATTCGACAGATCTGGAAATAAATATACAGGAAGAGTAGCTGCTCTAGCAGATGCTGCAAGAGAAGCAGGACTTAAGTTCTAATTCTTGTAAGAGAGGAGGATTTAACTTGTCAAAGTTTGTTAATAAAGAAGATAACCAATATCAAGAAAAATTAATAAAAATTTCTAGAGTTTCTAAAACAACTAAAGGAGGAAGAACTATATCTTTCTCAGTTTTAGCTGCTGTAGGAGATGGTCAAGGGAAAATTGGGCTTGGATTAGGAAAAGCCAACGGTGTTCCTGACGCTATCAGAAAAGCAATCGCTGCTGCAAAGAAGAATGTTGTATCAGTTTCTTTAAAAGGAACTACTATACCTCATGAGATTGTTGGAAAATCAGGTGCGACATCTTTATGGATGGCCCCTGCATATGAAGGAACTGGAGTAATTGCTGGTTCTGCTGCAAGAGAAATATTAGAGCTAGTTGGAGTTCACAACATACTTACTAAGATCAAAGGATCAAGAAATAAGCACAATGTTGCAAGAGCTACAATAGACGGTCTAAAAACACTTAGAAATGCGAATGAAGTAGCGGCTTTAAGAGGAAAAGAAGTTAAGGATATTTTAAGCTAGGAGGTAAACGTATATGTCAAAGGTTAAAATTGAGCTTATGAAAAGCATGATTGGAAGAAAACCTAACCACATCGCAACTCTTAAGTCTCTAGGGATAAACAAAGTTAATGATGTAGTAGAGCATACTATAACTCCTGAGTTAAAAGGAAAGATTGCTCTAGTGTCTTACTTACTAAAAGTAGAGGAGGTGCAATAATCAATGAGATTAAATGAATTAAAACCTTCTGTACCTAAAAAAGCAAGAAAAAGAGTTGGAAGAGGAGAATCTTCAGGACTTGGAAAAACTGCTGGAAAAGGAAGTAACGGACAAAATTCTAGATCTGGTGGTGGAGTGAAACCTTATTTTGAAGGTGGACAGATGCCATTATATAGAAGAGTTCCAAAAAGAGGTTTCTCTAATGCAAGATTCATGAAAGAATATGCAGTAGTAAATCTTGATGTTTTAAATAGATTCGAAGAAGGAACAGAAGTAACTCCTGAGTTACTTATGGCTGCTGGAATCGTTAAGAAATTACTTGACGGTGTAAAGATACTAGCTAATGGTTCTTTAGAGAAGAAAATATCAGTAAAAGCTCACAAAGTTTCTAATGCTGCGAAAGCTGCTATAGAAGCAAAAGGTGGAGTAGTAGAAATTATCGAAGTTAAGACATTTGCTGATGTTGCAGGAAATAACAAGTAATTATCAATAATTTCAAAGTGGGGGGAATAGATTTTGTCTTTGATGGATACTGGTTTAAGTAAACTTAAGAGCATATCGAAAATTCCTGAACTGAGAGAGAGAATTATATTTACTTTGTTGATGTTTTTAGTTGCTAGAGTAGGAACTCAAATTCCTACTCCTGGTGTAGACATCGATAGATTATCTCAAATGACTCAACAGAATGACATATTAGGTTACATTAATATGTTTTCTGGAGGAGCATTTGGGAGAATCTCTATTTTTGCATTAGGTATAGTACCATATATCAATGCTTCAATTGTATTTAGTTTATTAGGAAGTATAATTCCTAAACTGGAAGAAATGAGAAAAGAAGGAGAGGGAGCTAGAAATAAGCTAACTCAATGGACAAGATATTTGACAATAGCAATAGCAATTGTTCAAGGAATAGGGGTTTGTACTTGGTTACAGGCTTCAGGACTTGTTACAACTCCTGGACCCATGTTTTTCCTAACAACTATAATAACACTGACAGCAGGTACTGTATTTCTAATGTGGATTGGAGAGCAAATTTCTCTTAAAGGTCTAGGAAATGGAGTATCTCTTTTAATATTTTTAAATATAATTTCAAGAATACCAGCTGACATAGTTCAAACTATGCAAAGTATGAAAGGAAGTAAATTCCTTGTACCTTTATTATTCGTAGTTGCTTTAGCAGCTATAGCAGTAGTAGCTGGAATAGTTATTTTTCAATTAGGGCAAAGAAAGATACCTGTACATTATGTTGGAAAAGGATTTGGAGAAAAATCTGGAATGGATCAAAGTTCATATATACCATTAAAGCTTAATACTGCTGGTGTCATGCCGGTTATTTTTGCATCTGTGGTAATGATGATTCCTTCATTAGCAATTAATGCATTACCTTCAGAAATGGAGTTAAGAGTATTACTTGGTAGATTATTTACTCAAACACATCCAGTATATATGGTTCTTTATGCGGCTATAATAATTTTCTTTTCTTTTTTCTATACTGCTATAGTATTTGATCCGGATAAGGTTGCTGACAATCTTAAACAGGGTGGAGGAACTATTCCAGGAATAAGACCAGGAGATGAAACAGCCGAATACTTAGAAGGAGTAGTAACAAGAATAACTTGGGGTGGAGGAATTTTCCTTGCTGCTATTTGTATACTTCCTATGTTAATATTTAATCTTTTAGGTCTTCCGGAATTTTTCGGTGGAACAGGAGTTATAATTGTTGTAGGAGTTGCGATAGATACTATTCAACAAATAGATGCTCATCTAGTTGTAAAAGAGTATAAAGGTTTTATTTAAAATATTAATAACAAAGAGGGGAATTGTTCCCCTCTTTGTTATTATATTTTAAGTGATTTTTATTAGAAAATATAGTATACTAAAATAGAATTAAATATTAAAAAGATAAGGAGAATGAAGTATGAATATAATGTTATTTGGTGCTCCGGGAGCTGGAAAAGGAACACAAGCTAAACCAATCATGGATAGATATGGGATACCACAAATATCGACAGGTGACATATTAAGAGCAGCAATATCTGAAGGAACAGCAATGGGACTTGAAGCTAAAAAATTTATGGATGAAGGAAAATTAGTTCCAGATTCAACTATAATTGGAATAATAAAAGATAGATTGGTTAAAGAGGATTGCAAAACAGGATTTATTTTAGATGGATTTCCAAGAACTATACCTCAAGCAGAAGCATTAGAAGTTATAATGAAAGAAATAGGAATAAAATTAGATAAAGTTATATCTTTAAATGTTCCAGATTCAGCAATTGTAGAAAGAATTACAGGAAGAAAGGTTTGTCCTGCGGATGGTTCATCTTACCATGTAATTTTTAATCCTTCTAAGATAGAGGGAAAATGTGACGTTTGCGGTGGAGAAATTATAACAAGAAAAGATGATACGGCTGAAACAGTAGTAAATAGATTAGATGCTTATCATAAGCAAACAGCTCCTCTTTTTGATTTTTATAAATCTCGTAAAATTTTAGCGGAAGTAGATGGAATGGCTGAATTAGATCAAGTTACAGCTGAAATCTTTAAAATATTAGGATAAGAGGTAAAAAATGGTAATAATAAAAACAAAAGAAGAAATAGCTAAAATAAAAGAAGCCAATCAAATAATAGCAAGATTGTTTACAAATATTTTACCAATCAGTATAAAACCTGGCATCTCTACAATGGAATTAAATGTAATAATAGAAAATTATGTAAGATCTCAAGGAGCTATACCAGCTACTATTGGAGTAGGAGGACCTATAAATCCTTATCCAGCCGGATCTTGTATTTCTGTAAATGAAGCTGTTATACATGGAATTCCTAAAACTAACATAATCTTGAAAGAAGGGGATATAGTTAGTGTTGATGTAGTAACTAATCTCAATGGATATTTTGGTGATTCAGCTAAAACTTTTCCTGTTGGAGAAATAGATGAAGAAAGTAAAAAACTTATAAAAGTTGCTGAAAAAGCTTTAGAAATAGGAATAGAAATGACAACAGCTGGAACAAGATTAGGTGATTTAGGAAATGCAATTCAAACTTATGTTGAAAGTCAAGGGTTTTCGGTAGTACGTGATTTTGCAGGACATGGAGTAGGAAAAGCGATGCATGAAGAGCCTTGTGTAGCCAATTTTGGTAGAAAAGGTCGTGGAATTAAATTGGAAGAGGGAATGGTCATAGCAATTGAGCCTATGATAAATGCAGGAACTCATAATATAGCATTAGAGCAAGATGGTTGGACAGTTGTAACTAAAGATAAAAGACGTTCTGTGCATTGTGAACATTCAGTTGCTATTGTAGATGGGAAACCTGTTGTTTTAAGTAAATTGGATTAAGAAAAAAAACAAAAAAAACTATGTTAATAGTCAAAAATATATAGACATATATAGTTTTTTATGTTAAAATAATCTGTAATCCTGTTGATAGGAGGTAGTATGTCAAAAAAGGATGTAGTTGAATTAGAGGGTGTTATCGTAGAAGCTTTACCAAACGCAATGTTTAAGGTTCAGTTAGAAAATGGTCACACAATATTAGGTCACATCTCAGGGAAAATGAGAATGAATTACATTAAAATTTTACCTGGTGATGGAGTAACGGTACAAATCTCCCCTTACGATTTAAGTAGAGGAAGAATAGTATACAGAAAAAAGAATTAACTTTGTTACACGGAGGAGGCAGTAAATGAAAGTAAGAACATCAATCAAACCAATCTGTGACAAGTGCAAGGTTATCAAAAGACACGGAAAGATCAGAGTAATCTGTGTAACTCCAAAACACAAGCAAGTGCAAGGATAATTTTGCAACACAAATTGTAGCAAGTTAGCAGTAATGTTAACTTAGTGTTTTTAATTTAGATATTGGAAGCACTGTAAAGATATGTTGGAGCTGTAGAGCCCAATCTGCTTGGCAGGCATATCGAAGAAAGTATTTTGTCAGTATTACCTGACGTAATAAACTCAAAAATTTTTGGAAGAGGAGGAAGTAAATTTGGCTAGAGTAGCAGGAGTAGATATCCCTAGAAATAAAAGAGTAGAGATATCTCTAACTTACATTTATGGAATTGGAAAACCAACTTCACAAAAAATATTAACAGAAGCTGGTATTAACTTTGATACAAGAGTAAAAGACCTTACTGAAGAGGAAATCAATAAGATCAGAGCAATTGTTGAAGGAGTTAAGGTAGAAGGAGATCTTAGAAAAGACGTAAGACTTTCTATTAAGAGATTAATGGACATTAAGTGTTACAGAGGATTAAGACATAAAATGAACCTACCTGTAAGAGGACAAAAGTCTAAGACAAATGCAAGAACAAGAAAAGGTCCTAAAAAACCTATCAAAAGATAATTTACGGTAACTTAAATAATACGTGAGGAGGTACTTAAGTTGGCTAAGAAAAAAGTAGCTAAAATCAAAAAGAAATTAAAGAATATTCCTAATGGAATAGCTCACATACATTCAACTTTTAATAACACAATAGTTGCTATAACTGATACAGAAGGTAAACTAGTTATATGGAAATCAGGAGGAACTTCTGGATTCAAAGGAACTAAAAAAGGAACTCCATTTGCTGCTCAAATTGCTGCTGAACAAGCTGGTAAGATAGCTATGGAAAATGGAATGAAAAAAGTTGAAGTTAAGGTAAAAGGTCCAGGTTCTGGAAGAGAAGCTTGTATCAGATCATTACAAGCAGTTGGATTAGAGGTTACAAAAATCTCTGATATTACTCCAGTTCCACACAACGGATGTAGACCACCTAAAAGAAGAAGAGTGTAATCACACTCCTTTAGGAGATTCTCATTTTTGTAGTTTAAATTCATAGTAAGGAGGAATAATCGAAAGATGGCAAGAAATAGACAGCCTGTATTAAAAAAATGTAGAGCACTTGGAATTGATCCAGTAGTTTTAGGAGTTAACAAAACTTCAAACAGAGGACCAAGACCTAACGCTAACAAAAAACCTACAGAGTATGCAATACAATTAAAAGAAAAACAAAAAGCAAAGTTTATATATAATGTAATGGAGAAGCAATTTAGAAAGCTTTATGAGGAAGCAACAAGAAAGGATGGAGTAACAGGTCTTAACCTAATCCAATACCTAGAAAGAAGACTTGAGAATGTAGTTTACAGACTTGGGTTTGCTAAAACAAGAAGACAATCTAGACAAATAGTTTCTCATGGACACGTTGCTGTAAATGGAAGAAGAGTAAACATAGCTTCTTTCAGAGTTAAAGCAGGAGATGTAATATCAGTAATAGAAAACTCAAAAAACATCGATTTAATAAAAACTGCAGTTGAGGAATCAAATGTACCAGCATGGTTAGAGCTTGATAAAGCTTCATTCACTGGTAAAGTTGTTCAAATCCCAACTAAAGATGATATAGATTTCGATTTAAATGAAGCTTTAATAGTTGAATTCTATTCTAGATAATAAGCCCTGTTGTAGGAGTTGATCAGATGTTAAAAATAGAAAAGCATGCAAGAAATTTTAATGTTACAACAGCTATATCTACTGATTTTCATACACAATATGTTATAGAGCCTCTTTATAGAGGTTATGGACATACAATTGGAAATGCACTTAGAAGAGTACTTCTTTCTTCTATACCTGGAGCAGCAATAAAAGGTGTTAGAATTGATGGAGTTTTAAGTGAATTTTCTGTTATGGAAGGAATAAAAGAAGCTGTAACTGAAATAATATTAAATATTAAAGAAGTTGTAATTAGAACTGATGAGCATGGAGAAAGAAGAATGACTCTTTCTGTAAAAGGTCCAAAAGTTGTTAAAGCATGTGATATTATACCAGATGCTGGATTAGAAATAGTAAACCCTGACCAAATCATCTGTACGATAACTACGGAAAGAGAACTTGATATAGAGTTCTTAGTAGATACTGGAGAAGGATTTGTTGTTTCTGAAGACATTGACAAAAAAGGATGGCCAGTTGAGTACATAGCTATAGACGCTATATATTCTCCAATAAAGAAAGTTTCATACTCTATCCAAGATACAATGGTTGGAAGAATGACTGATTTTGATAAATTAATATTAGACATTGAAACAAATGGAAGTGTTAAAACAAATGATGCTTTATCATACTCTGTAGAATTATTAACTCTTCATCTAAATCCATTAGTGGATTTAGGAGATAGATTAGTAAATCTTAGACCACCTGAAGGTCCTGAATTAATTTTAGGAGAAACATCAGGAAATGAGTCAAGAGTTAACGATGATGAAGTTAAAATAGAAGAACTAGATTTAACAGTAAGATCATATAACTGTTTGAAAAAAGCAGCTATAGAGACGGTTGGTCAATTGGCTAAAATGTCTGCAAACGATCTTATGAAAATCAAGAATCTTGGAAAAAAATCATATGACGAAATCCTTGAGAAAATGTTAGAGTGTGGTCATGACCTTACTCAAAACAATACTTCTCAGGAATAATCAATACTCATTAAAGAAGGAGGATAACTGAACTAATGAATCATAATAAATCATATAGAAAATTAGGAAGAAGAACAGAGCATAGATTAGCAATGCTAATGAACATGACTATTTCTCTTCTTAATCACGAAAGAATAGAGACAACAGTAACTAGAGCAAAAGAGTTAAGAAAATTTGCTGAGAGAATGGTTACTCTTGGAAAGAAAAATACATTAGCTTCTAGAAGAAATGCTTTTGCTTTCTTAAGAAACGAAGAAACTGTAGCTAAGTTATTTGGAGATATTGCTCCAAGATACACAGAGAGAAACGGTGGATACACTAGAATAATCAAAACTGGTGTAAGAAAAGGTGACTCTTCTGAAATGGCTATAATAGAATTAGTTTAATTACTAATAAAGAGGTCGGTATTTTACTGACCTCTCTTTTTTTAAATTAAAAAGGAGTGAATTATGGAAAAAATATCATTAGATAAAAAAGAAGCATTGACTCTTATAATGGATGAAACTTCTATAATAATTGATGCAAGGACAGAAGAAGAAGTAGAAGAAGTTCCAGCTATTTCTGAAGATTGTGTAATGTTACCTTTTAATGAAGAATTTTTAAAGATAATAGAGGAAGAAGAAATTTCTAAAGAAACTAAAATTTTAATTTATTCTATGAATGGAGTAACTTCTATGAGAGCAGTAGAACTTTTAAGAGCAAATGGTTACAGTGCTTTTAACTTAGAAGGCGGAATTGCTGCAATATTTGAAGATAACTGCTGAGGGATATAAATAAAATTTCTAGGTTAGAAATTAAGAATAATTAACAATGTAAAAATAATGAATAACCCCCACTCTTTAAAGTGCTAAAGAGTGGGGGTTATTTTTAAATATTTAATTTTTTTCAGGTATCAAAGTGATTTCTAAATAATTATTTTTATTAAATGCTTTTTTTAAAAAATTATTTAAATTTTTAGATGTAGTAATATTTTTATATTCTTGTGGAGATAAATTTTTAAAATCTTCAATAGAGAAAAAAGATGAGTATAAATAACTAAACCAAAACTCATTTTTATTTCTTGAAGTTTCATAATTTAATTCATAGTTTTTCCAAATATCTTCTAAATATAATTTTGAATAATTATCAAGTAAAATATTATTAAATGTTTCATGAACAGCTTTAGAGATAATATGGGACTTTTCTAAATCAGTTGAAAAACTAATTGAAAGATAATTTTCACCATAGTTAGTATAGCTGATATTGGCTCTAGAACGAATAGAATAAACTCCTCCTAATCCTTCACGAATATTTTTTAAAAGTAAAATATTTAAAAGTTCTGAAAAAGTATCTCCTAAGTTTTTATTTTCAAAACTATAAGTTAAATTTAAGGGAAAAATAAGTGTAGTAGTAACTTTTTTATCCTGTCCTTTAATTATTTTTTTTGTCACAATATCTTTAGGGTATTTTATATTTAATGGTTTAAATTGTGAGTTAGAACTTTTAGCAGGTAAAGAAGAAATTTTATTTATTAAAAGTTCTTCGAATTTTTCTGGCGGTAAAGAACCAATTGAAACTAACTTATAGCCATCATAGTTAGAAAATTTATTTTTGTACAAATTTTTAATATCTTCTTCTTTTATGAGTTTTAAATGTTCTTCAGTTATTTGAATTCTACGAATATTATTTTGATTCAAAACTTTTGAAATTTCATCACTATAAAAAGCTTTAGGAGAATTTTTGCTATTTTCAATTCGCTGACTCAAATTAAGTTTTAAATTTTGAAATACATTTAAGCTGAAATTAGGTTTTGTTAAAAGAATAATCCCAGAATCAATAGCTAATTCTAAGTTTTCTTCATCTGAAAAAATTTCAATTCCTTGTTCATAGTCACTTAGATATGGGGCAAGCTCAAAATTTTTACCTTTCATAAAACTCATTGTTTCTTCCACAGATAAATTACCAATTCCAGAAGAATTCATCATAAAAGGTGTTACTAAAGAATTAAAATAAGCGAGATCGTTATCATTAGAACTTCCTTCAGATTTGAATAATTTAAAATAAATTTTATCTTTTTCAAAATTAGTTTGTTTATATTTAACTTTTATTCCATTTGAAAGTTCATATTCATAATAATCAGAATATTTATTTTTTGAAATTATTTTACCAGGAGTGAAATATTGTTTTTCTAAAACAACTTTTGAAGAAAAAGACTCATTTTTAAAATTATTATTCATAGTATACATATAAATGTTTTTTATAGTATCTTCATTCAAAGATTTTAAAGAATCTTTTTTAGGTAACGATAAAAATTTTGAACTTTCTTTGTGAAAAAACTCAAAAGCTTTGTTTTGGATATCTGAAATTGTTATTTGAGGTAATATTTTTTCTAAGTAATCTAATTTATCTTCAGGATTTAGAAAAATATTGTCATAAAGAAAAAGTTCTTTGATCTCTTCCATATATTCTTCATTTTCAATAGAATCTGAATTAATAGAGTTAATTTTTAAATAAGAAATGAGTTCTTCTTTTTCATTTTTTAATTCGATTTCATCAGGACCATACTCTGATAAAATTTTTAAATTTTTATAAATTAGATTTATGCCTTCAGGAATCTTATTTTCATCTAATCTAGAACTGAAAGTAATTATTTTCTCTTTAGGAGTAATTTGATAAGAATAAATTTTCCCGGAAAAAATAGGAGAATTTATTTGTTTTTTTAGAATATCTATTCTAGAATTCAAGATATTTTCCCACAGAAGATTGATAACTTCTTCTTTTAATTGAGAATTATTATTCGTAGGTTCAACATTAGTCAAAAAAGAAATATCAAAATTACTATTAACAAGTTCAGAATCTCTAAAAATAGAATATGAATCCTTTGTATCACCAATTAAAAAAGGCTTATCGATTTTAGAGTTATTTTCATGAACAGTTAAATCAGAAAAAAAATATTTTATATAATTTTCTATATCTGTTTCTTTAAAATCACCAACAGCTATAATTGCTGAATTTTGAGGAACATACCATTTTTTATAAAAATTCAGCAATTCATCATTGGTCGTAGTTTTAATAGATTCAGTAGTTCCTATAGGAAAACGTTCTGAATATTTAGAATCTCCAAAAATATTTTTTCTTCTAGCGTCTGAGATTCTTTGAGTTAATCCTTGAGTTAATCTCCACTCTTCTAAAATAATATTTCTTTCGTCTATAACATCTTTTTCTTCTAGCGAAATATCTGAACTCCATTCTTTTAAAACTTTAAACCCTGTTTTTAAAGAACTGTTAGAAATTTTATTAGAGCTGCTTATAGGAATTTTCAATTTATATACAGTTTCATTGAATCCAGTATGAGCATTTAAATCTCTTCCAAACGAAAGACCAATAGATTGAAAATATTTTATTAAGTCGTTTTTGGGATAAGATTTGGTTCCGTTAAAAGCCATATGTTCAAGAAAATGAGCTATTCCTCTTTGGTTATTTTCTTCTTGGATAGAACCAATAGAATAGACCAAGTGAAGAGAAGCACGATTTTCAGGTTTTTTATTTTCTAAGATATAATAAGTTAAACCATTTTTCAATTTTCCAACTTTAAGATTATTAGAGTTTTTTAAAATTTTTGTCTCTTCTTTATTATTGATACTATAACTATTATCTTTAATAATTTTGCTTTTTTCTTCAAAAATATTTGGAGTTTCAATATTTTTTGCTGAAAGTCCTGAATAAATTAAAAGAATAAGGGTTAATTTTTTTAAAAAAATTTAGTAGCCTCCTTTTGATAGAAATTATCTTTGGATTATACCATATTAAATTTAAAAGATAAACTTTAATAAAATTAATCTCTTTTTCTATAACTAACAGCTTCTAAGAGATGATTTTTTTCGATGTACTTACTGTTATTTAAATCTGCTATTGTTCTAGAGATTTTCAAAATTTTATCAAAACTTCTTGCAGAAAGAGAGAAATTTTTAATGACTATTTTCATAAAATCTTTATTTTCTTTAGAAAGAGCACAATATTTTTTCATTTCATCTCCATTCATATCACAATTTAAATACTCTTTTTTGAATCTTAAATATTGAATTTTTCTAGCAGACTCTACACGTTTTTTTATATCTTTAGAAGATTCACCAATTGAATCATTTAAAAGTTCATTTTCTTTCAATTTTTTTATTTCAACATACAAGTCAATTCTATCTAAAATTGGACCTGATAATTTTCTATTGTATCTATTAATCTCGTTTTGAGAGCATTTACAAGCATTGAAATTTTCTAAATAAAGACCACACGGACAAGGATTACTTGCACCAATTAAAATAAAATTACTTGGAAAAATAACTCTAGCTCCAACTCGAGTAATAGAAACTTTTTTATCTTCTAAGGGTTGCCTCAAACTTTCTAAAATTTCTTGTGAAAATTCGCTCATTTCATCTAAAAATAAAACTCCGTTATGAGCCATTGTAATTTCTCCTGGACGAATATTTTTTCCACCACCAATAATAGACGCAATAGTTCCAGTATGATGTGGAGAACGAAAAGGACGATTAGTAATTAAAGAATTACCTTGAGAAAGTTCTCCCATAATACTATAAATTTTAGTAGATTCGATAATTTCTTTATGACTCATTTCAGGAAGAATAGTAACGACTCTTTTAGCTAACATAGATTTTCCGGAACCAGGGCTTCCAATCAATAAAAGATTATGACCTCCGGCAGCAGAAATTTCTAAAGCTCTTTTTGCTAATTCTTGTCCCTTAACTTGTGAAAAATCAACTTGAAATTCGGTGTTAATAGCTTTAGGAAATGAGTTTATAAATTTTTTATGGTTATCAAAATTTATAAAAAAATGAAAAACATCTTGGATGTTTTTTACAGGAATAATTTCAATATCAGGTATAGCACAAGCTTCGGAAAGATTATTGAAAGGTAGAATTACTCCTTTTAGATGGAGTTCTTTGGCTAATATACAAGCACCAATAACCCCTTTAATCTCTTTAATTTCTCCGTTTAAAGACAGTTCTCCAAGTATTAAATAATCTTTTAATATATTTTTTTCATCAGAAAGAAAATTCATTCCCAGCATAACACCAATACTAATAGGAAGATCTAAATGAGACCCTTCTTTTTTTATTGAAGCAGGAGATAAATTAACTACAATTTTTTTTGGCTCTAGTGGATAACCACTATTTTTTAAAGCGGTTTTAACTCTTTCTTTACTTTCGAAAATAGCAGTATCTCCTAAGCCTATAATTGTAAAATGTGGCATTCCTTTACTCACGTCAACTTCGACTTCAACAAGATAGCTATCTATTCCAGTATAGCTGTAGCTTAAAATTTTAAAATTCATATTAACTCCTTTGAAAAGATTCTAATCATATATATTGTAGTGGAATAAAAAAAAATTCAAAAATAATAAAAAAAAATATTGACAAATAGTATTTTAAGGTATATAATTTAAACATAAATGTAACGGTTACAAATTTGAGAATAAAAACGAAAAATGAAAAATAAATTTAAGATAAAAAATAGGAGGGGTTATTATGAAAAAATACATATGTACAGTTTGTGGAGAGGTAGTTGTTGAGGGAGTAGAAATTTGTCCAGTTTGTAAAGTAGGATCAGACAAGTTTAAGCTTTTAGAAGAAACAGGGGAAAGAGTTTGGGCTACTGAGCATAAAGTTGGAGAAGGATTAGCTTGTGGAGACGAAGAAATAATATCAGGATTAAGAGCTAATTTTGCAGGAGAATGTACAGAGGTTGGAATGTATCTTGCAATGTCAAGAATAGCAGATAGAGAAGGTTATCCAGAAGTAGCAGAAGCTTACAAAAGAATAGCTTTTGAAGAGGCAGAGCATGCAGCTAAATTCGCTGAGTTATTAGGAGAATGTGTAAGTGCATCTACTGAACAAAATTTAGCTATGAGAGTAGAAGCTGAGTATGGAGCAACTGCTGGAAAGTTTGATATCGCAAAAAGAGCAAAGCAATTAGGTTTTGATGCTATACACGATACAGTTCATGAAATGGCTAAAGATGAAGCTAGACATGGAAGAGCTTTCTTAGGATTATTAAACAGATATTTTTCAAAAAAATAATATTTGAATAAAAAAAATGAGCAATTGAGCTCATTTTTTTTTATTCTTTCTAACTAATTCTCCATATTTACAATAATTTAAAATTTCACAACTATCACATTTAGGGCGACGAGCAATACAAATATCCCTACCTTGAAGAATCAAATAGTGAGAAAAAACAATCCATTTTTTTTTAGGAACAATTTTCATAAGAGATTGTTCAATTTTTAAAGGGTCATCACTATTTACTAAACCAATCAGATTAGTCAGTCTTTTGACATGTGTATCTACGGTTATTCCATCTGCCAATCCCCAAATCTCACCTCTTACAACATTAGCCGTTTTTCTACCAACTCCAGGTAAAGATATAAGTTCTTCCATAGAGTTAGGAACTTCTTGAAAAAATTTTTCTAAAATAATTTGGCTAGTAAGTTTTATATTTTTAGCTTTATTTTTATAAAATCCTGTACTATGAATTAATTCTTCTATTTTGTTCAAAGGCATTTCTGCGAAACCTTTAGGTGTGTTAACAAATTTAAACATATTTTCTGTGACAATATTAACTCTAACATCTGTACATTGTGCTGATAAAATAACAGCAACTAAAAGTTCAAAAGGAGAGGAATATTTTAAAGCACATTCGGGATGTCCAAATTTTATCTCCATTTTTTCTAAAATATTTTTAACTTTGTCTTTTTTAGTCATATTTCTCCTTAAAAATAAAATTTAGTTATTTAAATCTTAGCATTTAAAATTTTATTATTCAATAAAAGATTTATAATTTAATTTCACATATACAAAATTATTTATCAAAAATTGGAGAAAGAATAATTCTTGACAGAGTCGATAAAGAATGGTATAAATTATTATGAACAATGCGAAAATAAATAATTTATTTTAGGAGAAAATTATGAAAGTATATTTAGATAATAACGCAACAACAAAATTAGATAGAGATATTTTAGATAAAATGATACCTTATATGACAGACTATTATGGAAATGCATCTAGCATGCATTCGTTTGGAAAAGAATCAGCCCAAGGAATGAAAGAGTCAAGACTTAAAATAGCAGAAATATTAGGAGTTAAAGAATCAGAAATTATTTTTACTGGTTCAGGAGTAGAAGGTGATAATTTAGCAATTCGTGGAATAGCTCGTGCTTATAAAAATCGTGGAAAACATATAATAACAAGTTCAGTAGAACATCCAGCTGTAAAGGAAACTTTTAAAGATTTAGAGCGTGAAGGCTATAAAATAACTTTTTTACCTGTAGATAATTGTGGTATAGTTTCTATTGAAGCTTTAAAAGAAGCTATAACAGATGAAACTATATTAATTTCTGTTATGCATGGAAATAATGAAGTTGGAACAATTCAACCTGTAGAAGAAATTGGAAAAATAGCAAAAGAACACAGAATAATTTTTCACTGTGATGGAGTTCAAACTGTAGGAAAAATACCTGTAAAACCTCTAGAGATTGGAGCAGATATTTTAGTTTTTTCAGGACATAAATTCAATGGACCTAAAGGAATAGCAGCGATGTATATTCGTAACGGAGTTAGAGTTGGAAAAACAATAACTGGTGGGGGACAAGAAAATAAACTTCGTCCTGGAACTTCTAATGTGGCAGGAATGGTAGGAATGGCAGCAGCTTTAGAAAAAGCAGTGAAAAATATGGATATCAATATAGAGCATGAAACTAAATTGAGAAATTATTTCGAAGAGGAAATACAAAAAAAAGTTCCAGAAGTAGTGATAAATGCAAAATCAGCAAAAAGACTACCAGGAACAAGTAGTGTAACTTTTAAATATTTAGAGGGAGAATCTATTTTGCTTTCTTTAAACTATAAAGGAATAGCTGTAAGCTCAGGTTCAGCTTGTTCTTCAGATGATTTACAAGCTTCTCATGTACTTTTAGCAATGGGAGTTCCAGTCGAGTTTGCTCATGGTACAATCAGATTTAGTATAGGAAAAGATAATACTAAAGAAGAGATAGATTATACTATAAATTCAGTAGTAGAGGTAATAGAACGTCTTCGTTCAATATCACCTCTTTGGAATGAATATAAAGGATAAAATTGAATTAAAGAGTATGAATAAAAAAATAGAAAATAAGGAGAGAATTATGGAATATACAGAAAAAGTTATGGAACATTTTATGGCACCTAAAAATGTAGGAGTTATTGAAAATCCAGACGGATATGGAAAAGTTGGAAATGCTGGCTGTGGAGATATAATGGAAATTTATTTAAAAATAGAAAATGAAACAATTATAGATGTAAAGTTTCGTACTTTCGGCTGTGCTTCAGCAATAGCTTCATCTTCAGTAGCTACAGAATTAGTTCTTGGAAAAACAGTTGAAGAAGCACTAAAAATAACGAATAAAATAGTTGTAGGAGAACTAGGAGGATTACCACCAGTTAAGATGCATTGCTCAGTTTTAGCCGAAGAAGCTATTAAAATGGCAATAGAAGACTATTTAAGCAAAAAAAAATAAATTGATTGAAGAGTTGAAATTTTACTTTCAGAGTAAAATTTCAACTCTTTTTGATTTCACTAATAAACATTCCTAAGAATTAAAAAAGGAAATATGACAAAACAATCTAAAATAATAAAAGAAAGAATTTTTTTAATTATAATTTTAAAATATGTTATAATTAAAAAATAAAAATAAAAGTTAGGAGAAAATGGAAAATGAAAAAAATAGTGGGAATATTATTATTAATAACAAGTATAGGAGCATTTGGAAACAAAATAGAGGTAGCTTCAGATCTTGTGGGAGATGGTCAAGGAAATGTTTATTGGGGAGAAAATATTCACAAAGTGCATCCTTTGGCTTCAGTAACTAAAGTAATGACAATGATGATAACTTTTGATGAGATAGCTAAAGGAAAAATAAGCTTAGAAGATGATGTGGTTATAAAACCTAGGGCTGCTAGAGTTGGGGGAAGTATGATACCCGTAAAAGTAGGACAAGTTTTTAAATTAAAAGATTTATTAAAAGCCGTAGGAATGCATTCAGCTAACAATGCAGCTTACGCAGTGGCAGAACATGTGGGTGGAACTTATGAAAACTTTATAAAAATGATGAATGATAAAGCTGAAGAACTAGGAGTTTCAGAAGAATTAACTTATAATACACCTGCAGGATTACCAACTCATATGACAAGAGAAAAGTTAGATACAGGTTCAGCTTATGCTATGTATAAAGTGATGTTAGAAGCTATTAAGTATCCAGAGTACTTAGAGATTGCTGGAACTAAAACATCTGTAATTCCTGGAGAAAATGGGGAACCAATATATTTAAGAAATAAAAATCACCTTTTAGGAAAAGAAGGAATAAAAGGATTAAAGACAGGTTATCATACAATTTCAGGTTTTAATATAGTTGTGTATAATGATAAAGAGGGAATCAGAAATTATTATGTAGTTTTTGGTGGAAAAACAGCTAAAGAAAGAGATGCTAAAGTTTTGGAATTAGATAAAGAATTTCATGAAAATTATAAAAATAATAAAATTTTAGACAAAGATAAATATTTAACAGAGCTTAAAGTTTATATAGGAAAAACAGATTCTGTAAAACTTTATCCAGAAAAAGATTTAGATTTAGTTTTGAGCAAAGATGACGATGTAAAAATAGATTTAGAACCTTTTGAAAAATTAGAAGCTCCATTAGATAAAGATAAAAGCTATGGAACTTATAAAGTTTTTAAAAATGGAAAACAAGTTGAAACAGGAAATTTAAGAATAAAAGAATCTATTGAAAGAAAAAGTTTGATAGAAAGAATAAAAAAAGAAATAAAAGATAGATTATAGTTTGTATTTTGGGGAGGTATAAATGAGAGAAATACTTTATTATATTATCTACAAAATTATATATAAAATATTTTGGATTTTTCCTGTAAAAAAAAACAGAATATTATTTAGTTCATATTTTGGAAAACAATATAGTGATAGTCCGAAATTCATCTATGAAACTTTATCTAAAAAAAGAAAAGATTTAGATATTGTTTGGGTTTTGAATGATAAAAATTCTAAATTGAATATGCCTGGTGTCAAAATAATAAAAGAGAAAAGTTTGAGTTATCTTTATTATTTGGCAACTTCTAAATATTGGATAGATAACTGTCATGGCTATCATCTAAGAAAACCGAGAAAAGAAACTATTTATTTTCAAACTTGGCACGGAACTCCTTTAAAAAAAATATGTCAAGATATTGAGGGAGAAGAATATAGAAAAAGTAAAGAAAGTTGGAAATTAGAAACCTCTTATTGGACTTATTTACTTTCTCCAAGTAAAGGGATGAATGAAATATTTGTTAAAGCTTTTTCTGTAGATAAGAAAATTTTATTGAATGCAATATATCCTAGAAATGAGTTTTTATTAACTTCAAATTTAAAAGAAGTAAAAAATAAGGTATTGAAAGAATTAAAAATTCCTGAAAATAAAAAAATAATTCTTTATGCACCAACGTTTAGATTAGGTGAAACAGAAGAGTACAATTTACAAATAGATTTTAAAAAATTTGATGAAAATTTAAAATCTGAATATGTATTTTTGATTAGAACACATCCTAATGTAAAAAAAATATCTTCTAAAATAGAGAATGATTCAATGTTTATAGATGTTTCTAAATACGATGATATTCAAGAATTGTACATGGCCTCAGATATTTTGATTACGGATTACTCGTCTGTATTTTTTGATTATGCATTGCTAAAAAAACCAATTATATTTTATCCTTATGATTATGAACATTATAAAAATAAAGAAAGAGGATTTTATTTCGAATATGACAAGATAGTTCCAGGACCAATTGCTCATAATCAAAAAGAACTTTTAAAATTACTTTTAAAATTAGAAGAGGACAAAAAAGTTTATGAAAATAAGATAAATGTATTTAATGAAATTTTTAACATCGATGATTTAAAGAAAAATAGTGAATTTATATTAAAAAAAATAGGATTATTGTAGGTGAGAAATGAAAGGAAAAATAGTAAAAAATTATTTATATAATATAGTTATAGTTTTTACAAATATCATTTTTCCAATACTTTTATTTCCTTATGCATCGAGAGTTTTAACTCCTGAATACTATGGAAAATACTCATATGCAATATCTATAGCCAGCTATTTTGTAGCAATTGCAAACTTAGGAGTTCAAGCTTATGGAATGAGGGAGTTATCTAAAGTCAGAAATGATGAAAAAATAAAATTAAAAACAAAATTTTCAGAACTTTTTATTTTAACAATTATATCTTCATTAATTAGTTCCATAATATATTTGATTTTAATTTTTAATGTCACTTCTCTTTATTTGGAAAAAAAATTGTTCATAGCGGTAGGAATTACAATTTTTTTAAGTTTTATGAATTTGGATTATTTATTTGTAGCTTTAGAAAATCACAAAAGAAGAACTTTAAGGTTAGTTGTAACTAGAGGCATATCTTTAATTTTTTTATTTACTTTAGTAAGAGAACCTAAAGATTACATTGTTTTTGCCTGTGTTATAATATTGCCAGAGGTTTTTGTAAAAGTAGTTGATTTAATCTATATCAAAGAGTATATTACTTTGAAAATAAATTTTGATAATCTTAAAAAACATTTGTATCCGATGTTGATCATATTCTTTTCTATACTCTCTCAAACAGTTTATATGAATGTAGACTCTACAATGTTAGGAGCCATGAAAGATGAATTGAGTGTCGGATATTATTCTGTAGCCATAAAAATGAGTAAAATAATAATTCCTTTAGTAGGCTCTTTAGGAATAGTTTTATCTCCTAGGATAATAGAAAATATAAAAAATAACAATAAAATTTTAATTTATAAAGATATGAATCTATATCTTAGTTTTATTTTGTTTATAACTTTTCCAGCAACTTTTTTAATGGGATTGCTAGCTAAAGAGATGATAGTTATGTTGTCAGGAGAAAATTATATAATTTCAGTTTTGCCTATGAGAGTTATGTTGCCGATTGTTATTTTTATAAGTATTAGTGGATTCGTAGCATCTCAAGTGTTAATTCCAACAAATAATGAAAAAAAAGTTTTAAAAGTTTCAATAATGGGTTTAATTTCAAATCTGAGTTTAAATCTATTTTTAATACCAAAATATGGAATGTTAGGAGCAGGAATAGCCACCGTTATTTCAGAATTTTTAGTCTCTATCTTTAGAATTACTGAATTGAAAAAAATATTTCCAGATTATGAAATATTAGATAAAGAGAAAAGAATTTATATTATAAGTAGTATTGTAGCTTTTGTAGTTGCTATTATTTTTAAAAAGTATGTGAAGATAGAGAATATATATTCGAGTTTCATTTTAATCTCTTGTATTTATGGCCTTATATATATAGGAATATTGATTTTTAAGAAAGAATATTTTGTTTTTCAAGGAATTCAGTTTATAAAAAATAGATTTTTAAAGGAGAATAAAATATGAAAAAAGTAATAACCTATGGAACTTTTGATCTTCTTCATTGGGGACATATAAATCTTTTGAAAAGAGCTAAAAGTTTGGGAGATTATTTAATAGTGGCTCTTTCTACAGATGAATTCAATAGATTGAAGCATAAAGATTCTTATCACTGTTATGAAGAAAGAAAACTTATATTAGAGGCAATAAAATATGTAGATGAAGTAATTCCTGAAAAAGAATGGGAGCAAAAAAAAGAAGATATAGAGAGGTATAATATAGATGTTTTTGTTATGGGAGATGACTGGAGAGAAGAGTTTGATTTTTTAAAAGAACAATGCCAAGTGATTTATTTACCGAGAACAGAAGGTATATCTACCACAAAAATAAAAACAGATTTAAAAAAATGAGGCTCCATTTGGAACCTCATTTTTTTAAAATAATCCTGAAATTACTCCGTTTTCATCAATATCTATAAGTTCAGCAGCAGGAACTTTAGGAAGTCCAGGCATATCAATTATTCCACCAGCCATAGCGATAATAAATCCTGCTCCAGCAGCAAGCTTGATTTCATCTATTTCTACGGTGAAATTAGAAGGTCTTCCTAATAAAGTAGGATTATCCGATATAGATTTTTGAGTTTTTGACATACAGATAGGAAGTGTTGTATAACCATCTTTTTCTAATTTAGAAATCATTTTTTTAGCTTTAGTTGAGAAATTAACTCCATTACTTCCATAAATTTCTTTAGTTATTTTTTCTATTTTAGAAGAAATAGATTCTTCTAAAGAATAAAGAGGAGTAAAGTTATTTTCAGAATTTTCAATAGCCTCTAAGACAAGATTGGCAAGCTCAATTCCACCTTCTCCACCTTTAGCCCAAACTTCACAAAGAGCAACTTTAACGTTTTGTTTTTCACAGTATTTTCTTATAAAATCAAGTTCTATTTCAGTATCAGTTAAAAATCTATTCATAGCTACAACAACTGGAAGGTTAAATTTTTTCATATTTTCAATATGCTTATCCAAATTAGATATTCCTTTTTTCAAAGCTTCTAAATTTTCAATATTTAATTCTTTACTTCCACCGTGATGCTTAAGAGCTCTAACAGTAGCAACTATTACAACACAGTTAGGAGTTAAATTTCCTTTTCTACATTTGATATTGAAAAATTTTTCAGCACCTAAATCAGCAGCAAAACCAGCTTCAGTGACAGTGTAATCAGAAAGTTTAAGAGCTAATTTAGTAGCAAGAATAGAATTGCACCCATGTGCTATATTGGCAAAAGGACCTCCATGAATGATAACAGGAGTATTTTCTAAAGTTTGAACTAAGTTTGGTTTGATTGCTTCTTTTAAGAGGGCGGTAACAGCTCCAGGAATTTTAAGAGAAGAAATAGTCAAAGGGTTTCCAGAAAAAGAATATCCAAAAACAATATTTCCGATTTTTTCTTTTAAATCCATAAGAGAATTAGCAAGGCAAAGAGTTGCCATAATTTCTGAAGCAACTGTTATTTGAAAAGAATCTTGTCTAGGAGTTCCATTGATAGATCCTCCTAAACCTATTACTACATTTCTCAAACTACGATCATTCATATCGACAACTCTTTTCCAAGTTATATTTGTAACATCTATTTCCAAAAGATTACCATGTTTTATATGATTATCTATGCAAGCAGAAACTAAATTATGAGCAACTCCAATAGCATGAAAATCTCCATTGAAATGTAAATTTATATCCTCCATAGGTATAACTTGAGAATATCCCCCACCAGTAGCCCCGCCTTTCATACCAAAAACTGGTCCTAAAGAAGGTTCACGAAGAGCAGCTATAGAAGTTTTACCCAATTTATTAAGTGCTTGAGAAAGTCCTACAGTTACAGTAGATTTACCTTCTCCAGCAGGAGTTGGAGTAATGGCAGTAACTAAAATTAAATTTCCATCTTTTTTGTTTTCCAATTTTTTTAAAGTAGAAAGTTCAATTTTAGCTTTAAATCTACCATTAGGTTCATAATCTTCTTGAGAAAGTAATAATTTTTTTGCGATTTCGTTAATAGGTAATATTTTTCCTTCTTGTGCTATTTGGATATCTGTTTTCAAAATTTCCTCCCGATTGTATAATAAGTAAGATTAATATTATTTGTATAATTAAAGTATTTTATCATTCTTTTATAAAAATAGAATATATATTTTTTGTATTAGGTATATTTAGTAAAGAAATGAATGATTTAGAATAGAAAAAATATTTTTTTAAAAAAAATAAAAAAAAGTGTTGACGAAATATATAAGTTATGGTATTATTATTCTTGTCCACGAGAGATTGTGAGACGGAGAAATGTAGGACATTAACAACAGAATAGAGAGATTAGTCAAATAAATTCTTGGTTAACAATAGTTAACAGAGACAAGTAGAATTAATTCTACAAAGGTGTAAATTAAATTT
>JBOFFH010000123.1:0-5716 GCA_051648485.1 Fusobacteriaceae bacterium | reverse complement strand
AAAGTTCGAGGAGAAAATTATGAAAAAAATATTAATTTTAACTTATTATGGAACTATTGACCATAATAAAGGTAATGAAATTTATGAAAAAATCAAAAATGAATTCACAAATAAATTTCCTAATTTTTTGATAACTCATTGTTTTAACTCTAAAAGAATAATCAAAAAATTGGAAGAAGTTCATGGAATTAAACTAGAAACTTTAAATGAAAAATTGGATTCTTTTAAAAATAGTGAAATTTTAGAGAATAATTTAAGTTCTGAAATTGAAATTTTTATTCAACCTATTTATCTAACTGAAGGAACTCAGTATGAAGAAATTATAGAAACGACTAACAATTATAAAAGCTTTTTTCAAAGTCTAAAAGTCGGAGTTCCTCTTTTCAATGATTTTGATTCTTTGAAAACCTTTAGTGAAGTTTTAGAAAAAAAATATACAGATTTGGAAACTGCATATATTTTTGTTGGACATGGAAGTCAAAAAACTGGAAAATATGTTTATGGTGCTTTAGGCTATGTTTTTCAGCTTAAACATCCTAATTTTTTCACAGCTACTATTGAAGACGGTATTCCTTTGAGTGCTTTAGAAAATACTATTTTAGGAAAATATAAAAAAGTTTGTTTAGTACCTCTTCTTTTAGTTCCTGGATACCATTTTAAACAAGATATTCAGAAAAAGTTTTTAAATTTTTTCATTGAAAAAAATATTGAAGTCAAATGCATAGAAACTTCTCTGGGAGAAGACAGTGATTTTATAACTTTATTTTTTGATCCCAATGTGAATACTTTATAACAAAAAGGTCAACTGAAATAATCAGTTGACCTTTTTGCTAATTAGTAAGCTCTTGATATTATGAACTCTACTCTTCTATTTTGACTTCTTTCTGCTTCTGTAGCATTGTCAGATATAGGATCAGTTTCCCCATGTCCTTCAACAGTTACATTGTTAGGCGTTACTCCTCTAACTATTAAATATTCCTTTATTGATTTAGCACGGTTCAATGAAAGTAATAAGTTGTGGTTCTCAGAACCTAAATTACAAGTGTATCCATCTATTTTTATTCTAATATCTGAATTATCGGATAAGGCTTTCGAAAGTGTGTTTAAACCTGGCTTTATTCTATTTTTCACTTGATATTGATCCAAGTCGAAAAGAACATGCTCTTCCATAGAAAGAATCAAATTATTTCCTTCTCTTCTAATAGTAACTCCATCTTGGTTAAAAACTATTATATCTTCTAGTTCTCTTCTTTCAGTATTTACATTTTCCATAAGTAAATTTTCTTTTGAATTTACATTTAAATTTTTCCCACTAGTTGAAGAACACCCTACTAAAGCGATTGCTATAATAGATACTGCTATTAATTTTTTCATTCAATACCACCCTTTGACATAATTTTATTTATATAATTACAAACAATACATTGTCTGTAATTGTCTGTTCGTTATTTTTTTGATTTATTTTTCCATCCAATATCCAATCAAATACAAACTCTGCATGATCTTCTGTTGTTCTTACACATTTTCTAGTTCCTGTATAAGTTCCTAAAGTCTGTTCTTTTTGAGAAATAAAATAAGCTCTGTGTGGTTCTTCTTCGATGGCTACTGGTGTTCCATGAACATAGCCACCTCCTGAAAATCTTGTAGCATATTTTGCTGAACCTTGCATTTTCCCAAATTCATCGGTAAATCCCATTGTAAACTTTGATACAGCAGCTAAAAAATGACCTTTTGGAGTTTCAAATCCTAATTGACTTTCTATTCCTGTTTTACTATATACATAAGAAATCACTTGCCATTTTTCATCAATTTTTTCAAAAACTATTATATTTTGATTAGTAGTATCTACTGCTACTGCTTTTGTTATAGGTTTTTCTACAAGCTTAGTCGATTTAGAAAGATATTTACTATCTATCATTAAATAATCTTCTGGAATTGACGAAACTTTGACCTTAGCTTGATTTCCATCATTTTCTAAAACTTTAACTATTGAACGATCTGGTATAAATACAACTTCACCATTTATTTGTCCAGCAACATTTTGGTCCCAAGTAGTTCCGTATTTATCCTTCTGTCTTCTAAAATTTGTATTTTTAGGATTAGGAACGTAAGAATTAGTAACTGCTAATTTTAATGAATTTTGCTTTCCTTTTTCTACAAAATTTTCTACTTTTTTTATTTCTTCTAAGGCTTCGTCAAATCTAAAAGTTCTAAAAGCCACTACTTGATTAGAAATATAACCTACATTTCCTTTATCAGTTTCAACTTTATACCATTTAGTTCCTTGTGTTTCAACTTTTCCTGTAACTTTAACCCTTTCATTAAATTTCAGAACTTCTTTTACTTCTGTACTAGCTCCTGGTAAGTCTCTTACATTTGCTGTTACAGTTCTTATAAAAATGTAGTCTAAAACTTCAGGATGTCCACCTTTATATTTTTCTTGAAAACCTATATTCTGAGGAACTCTATTTTCATAAACTTCTATAAATGGAAGTTTGCTCTGATTATCAAAATTACTGTCATAAATTATAGTTTTTTCACTTTCTTTTTCTTTAATTTGTGTAGATGAACAACCAACTAAACTCAGTGCTGCTAAAAACAATATTATTGATTTTGTCATTTTATTCGCTCCTTTATTCTGTTGTTATCCATTTATAATTACCTTGTGGTGCCAACTACCGGAATCGAACCGATGACCTCTACCTTACCATGGTATTGCTCTACCTACTGAGCTAAGATGGCATCAATAAATTATAGCATATTCTATAAATGGTGTAAACAGTTCTTTTATTTCAATACCTCTTTAAAAATCCTTAAAATATTCTCATAACATATTTTTTCAATTCTTTTTTCACTGTGACCTCTTTTTCTTAAAATTTCTACAATTTTATCAGCTTCACTAGCATCTTTCATGTCTAGTGGATTTTGTTCGTGCGGATTTTTACTTAAATAGTCACAAAAATCAAAACCTAACCCTACACTGTCCTCTCCTATTAATTCTATTATATACTCTATATGCTCTACTAGTTTTTCTGTTGTTCTTTCCTCAGGAGTTTGACTAATAAAACCTCTAAAAGCATTGACACCTATTACACCTCCATTTTTACCAATAGCTTTTATTTGAGAATCTGTTAAATTTCTCATTACTGGACAAATTGAATAACAATTAGAGTGAGAAGCTATTACTGGTTTAGTCGTTATTTTTAACACATCCCAAAAACTTTTTTCATTCAGGTGTGAAACATCTAAAAGCATACCCAGCTTTTCCATTTTTTTAATTACGGTTTCTCCTAGAGGTGTTAGCCCTCTCTCGACCTCTCCTTTAACTCCTGTAGCTAAGAGATTGCTTTCATTCCAAGTTAGCGAGCAATGACGATATCCTAGCTTATAAAGCCTATCTATCGTGTCTACTTTACAACCTATTCCTTTTAGTCCTTCTATTCCTTTTAAGACTTCTATTCTTTTATTATTACCAAAATTATCCAACTCTTCTCTCTTAGTAATTATTTGCAAAATATCGTTATTTTCCTTTATTTCTTCTTCAGTAAATTTTAAAAATTTTTCAAAAGTTTCTTCAGCATCAATCAAAGGTTTTTCATCTAAATCTTCTTCTGGGAGCCAAACCACAAAAATCCCACCAAATATTTCTCCATTTTTAAAATTTTCTAAATGATGATTCTTTATTATATTTTTTTCTCCTTTGTATCTTTTAACTGCATTGTCATACCAAATATCTCCGTGCATATCAAATTTTTTCATCAGTTTCTCCCTTTTATTTCTATTTCTCTAACAATATTCTACCACAAATGTGCTATAATAAAATTAAAAAGTTTAAGGAGAATTTTATGAAAATAAAACTTATTGCTTCAGACATTGATGGAACACTTTTAAGAAGTGACAGAACTATTTCTGAAGCAACAAAAAATTACATTCAAGAGTTTAAACAGTCAGGAGGAAAGTTTATTTTAGCAACAGGAAGAGCATATTTTGGAGTAAAAAAAATATTAGATATTTTAAATTACGAAGGGGTCATAATTACATACAACGGTGCTAAAATTATAAACACTAAAACTGATGAAATTTTGCACTATACCCCTGTTAACGAAAATGTTACTAAAAAAATGATTGAACTAGCTAGAATTAACGGAATCCATTTAAATCTTTATCAAAATGAAGAGTGGTATGTAGAAGATTCCGCTAGGGAAGAAGGAATAAATTATGCCAGCTTGGTTGAAAAAGATCCTATTGAAAAGAATTTTGACAGTTTTATAGATTACAACATGACTAAAATACTTTTTATAGCTGAGAATGAAAAACTAAAAGAATTGGAAAAAATAATAAAAAAGCAAATAGGTGAAGAGGTTCATATAACTTATTCAAAAAAAACTTTTTTGGAAGTTTTGGATAAAAAAGTAAATAAAGGAGATGCTTTAAAACTCGTTTTAGATTCTTACAGTATTCTCCCTGAAGAGTGTGCTGCCTTTGGAGATGAATTAAACGACAAAGAGATGCTCAAACTAGTTAAATATGGAGTAGCTATGGAAAACTCTAATCCCGAGCTTAAAGAACAAGTTCAATTTATCACTTTAAAAAATGATGAAGATGGAATCATCGAATTTTTAAAAAATCTATGATTCCATACATTTTGATAAAACAAAAGAAGAGCCTGAGCTCTTCTTTTGTTTTGCTTACTTTCTGATATACTGTCTTGTTTCAACCGGTATTTTTCCTGATAATTTACCGTCTATAACTTCTGCCACATCCACTGCTCTATCCATTGCTAGATCTTCTGCAGCAAAATATGCTTCTTTATTAGAAACTGATTTTCCATCATAATCTGGTAAGCATATTACAATTATTTTTCTATAAGCTGGGTCTGCACTCTTTATTTTAACCAATATAGCCTCAATTGCTCCTGATAAATCTTTTAAAGTTTTAGTTCCTTTGCTAAACATATGTGCTTCTAGAGTAACCACTAATTCTTTACCTCTATCTATCACTTTAGGTTCTGGTAACTTAACTCCAAAGTTGTATCTTAACATTGTTTTTCCAAGACGTTTTACTAAAGGATTTTCTGTAGTAAACTCTGACCCTTCAGGCAATGTAATTGGATCAACTTTAATAATATAGTTTTGTCCACGCTCATTTGTAACCTCTGGAATATGATATCTTCCAAATCTGTCTGTCACTGCATTAATTCCCTCTACTGTTGCAACTCTTACTCCAGATATTCCTTCTTCTCCCTCTTCTTGAATTCCATTTTCATTCTTATCATGGAAAACTTTTCCTACAATTATAGTTTGGTCAAATAAGGCATCTGGTACTACTCTAACTTCTGCTGTATCCTGGTTAGAAATTATTTCATTCATATCATTTTTAATTACAGCTATATTTTTATAAGTTCCTGTTGTTACCCCTACTCCTACTTTTAGTAAATATGTTACTTTCATTCTCTCTGCATTAGACGGAATATTTAAAGGTCCTATTTTAACTGTTTTTAATCCTGATGTTGATACAGGTATTCCATTTCCATTTTCTAAAATTGTTCCTCTTGATGTGAAATAAGCTCTTGCTGAATCTTGTACAAAGATAAATCCTGCTGGAATTCTATCTTCTATAAATACATTGTTCACTGAATTACTATTTTTATTGGTAATTTCAATTGTGTAAGGTACAAATTCTCCAACTGATACTGTATCTTTATCTACAAGTTTTT
>JBOFFH010000122.1:0-5720 GCA_051648485.1 Fusobacteriaceae bacterium | reverse complement strand
TTCTATTAAAACTTCTGTAACAGCTGAGCCTAATCCACCTATTTTTTGATGCTCTTCTATGGTGATAACTTTTTTAGTCAATTGGGCATATTTTATAATCAATTCTTTATCTATAGGTTTAATTGAAGAAATATTTATTACTGATAAATTTATTGATTCTTTTTTGAAGAGCTCTGCAACTTCTAAACTTTTAGAAACCATATATCCAGTGGCAAAGATAACTCCATCTTCTCCATGTAGTAGTACATCTGATTTTCCAATTTCGAATTCCTTAGGCTCTTTATAGATTGTGGGATAATTAGCTCTTGCTAATCTTATATAGCAAGGACCTGGTTCTTTTAAAACAGCTTTAAAAATTTCTTTTGTTTCATTGGCATCACAAGGTTGAAAGACCTTCATGTTAGGCAAAACTCTCATTATAGCAAGATCTTCTAATGCTTGAGCAGTTCCTCCGTCCTCTCCCACTGTTAAGCCTGTGTGAGTAGCAAAGATCTTTATATTAGAATTGTTATAGCAAGCCGAAACTCTTATAAAGTCATAAGGTCTTGTTGTCAAAAAAGCTGCAAACGATGAAACTATAGGAATATAGCCAGCACTTGCTAAGCCACAACTGATACCTATTAAATTTTGTTCAGCTATTCCAACATTAAAAAATCTATTTGGAAATTTCTTTTGAAAATGAATTGCCTTTGTTGAATCTTGCAAGTCAGCTGAAAGAGCCACTATTTTTTCATTAATTTCCCCCATCTCTAAAAGAATTTCTCCAAAAGCATCTCGAGTTGATTTAATATCCATTATTTCTTTCCTCCTAACTCTTCAAGAGCTAAATTTAATTCCTGTGCATTTGGAGCTTTTCCGTGCCAATCTTTATTGTATTCCATAAAGCTTACTCCTTTTCCTTTTATTGTATTGGCTATGATTACACAAGGTTTTTCTTTTTCCATAAGAAAATGTTGATAAGCTTTAATAACTTCTCTAACACTGTGACCATTTATTTCAATTACATGCCATCCAAAACTTTCAAATTTCTTTTTTAGAGGATAAAGAGGCATTATTTTTTCCACGTATCCATTTTCTTGAACCTTATTGTAATCTACTATTGCACAAAGATTAGTTAATTTATAAAATCCTGCACTCATAGCAGCTTCCCAAACACTTCCCTCTTGAAGTTCTCCATCTCCCAAGTAACAATATGTGCTAAAATTTTTACCAGATAGATTAGCTCCTAGAGCCACTCCTACTGAAAAGCTGAGCCCTTGTCCCAATGAACCTGTAGAAAGCTCAACTCCTGGTACATCTTTGTGTACGTGCCCCTGAAGCCTGCTGTTTAGTTTTCTAAAGCTCTTTAATTCTTCTTTAGGAAAAAATTCAAAATGGGAAAGGATACTGTAAATTAAAGGAGAACAGTGTCCTTTAGAAACGATAACTCTATCTCTGTTTTCCCAGTTTGGATCTTTAGGATTGAATTTTAAAAATTCTTTATAAAGAACGTATAATAGTTCTACTCCTGAAAGAGAACCTCCGGGATGTCCTGAACCTGCGATAAAAATTGTATTCAAAATATCTTTTCTGATCTTTAATATTTCATTTTTCATAAATAGACTCCTTAAAAATTATTTTACTTTAATATTTACCACAAAATTTAAGTATATCCTCGTTGTAACTAGTTTTTTTTAAAAAGATAAGATATAATATCAATATATGGGTGAAAAAAATTAAAAAATAGGAGGAATTATGGATAGTAGAATTAGAACGTTGGCTAAAAATTTAATTAATTATTCAACAAGAATAGAAAAGGGGCAAAAAGTTCTTATCGAAACTATAGGAGATCAGCCCAAGGCTCTTGTCAAAGCTTTAGTTAAAGAAACTTATTTAGCGGGAGGGTTACCTTTTGTAACAATAAAGGATCATTCTGTTTTAAGAGAAATTTTAAAAGGAACAACTCAGGAACAATTGGAGCTTATGGCAAAATATGAGTTAGAAAGAATGAAAGGTATGGATGCTTATATAGGAATTCGTGGTGGAGATAACTCTACCGAACTGTCAGATGTCGATTCTGTGAAAATGAAGCTATATATGGACTATTTTATGAAATCTGTTTTAGATGAAAGAGTTAATAACACTAAATGGGTTGTTTTAAGATACCCTAACAACTCTATGGCACAACTAGCCAACACTTCATTGGAAGATTTTGAAGATTTTTATTTTGATGTGTGCAATTTAGATTATTCTAAAATGGCCAAAGCTATGGATCCACTTGTTGATGTTTTAAATAGAACTAATAAGGTAAGAATAACAGGACCTGGAACGGATTTAACTTTTTCAATAAAAGGAATAAATGCAGTAAAATGTTCAGGGCTTCGTAATATACCCGATGGTGAGGTTTACACAGCACCTGTAAAAGATAGTGTAAATGGGGTTATTTCTTATAATACACCATCTAACTATCAAGGTTATACTTATGAAAATATAGTTTTCAATTTTGAAAATGGAAAAATAATAAAAGCAATAGCTAACAACACTGATAAAATAAATGAAATTTTAAATACAGATGAAGGAGCTAGATATATAGGAGAGTTTGCTATAGGAGTAAATCCTTATATTTTAAAACCTATGAAAGATACTTTGTTTGATGAAAAAATAGCAGGAAGTATTCACTTTACTCCTGGACAAGCTTATAAAATAGCTAATAATGGAAACAACTCAAACATTCACTGGGATTTAGTTCTTATTCAAAGAGAGGATTTTGGTGGTGGAGAAATCTATTTTGATGATGTTTTAGTCAGAAAAGATGGTATTTTTGTATTGGATGAGTTAAAAGTTTTAAATTCTGAAAATTTAAAATAGTTATATAAAAAGAGATTCAGATATTTGAATCTCTTTTTATATAACTATTTTTAGCAATCTTTAGTATATAACTTTTAACCCTTTGGGAAGACACTCGATTAAAAGAGGAAGATTAGGTCCTTTTTCTCCATCTATATCGGTTTTGTGAAACCCTTGAGAATGTATCCTAACTTCATTAGTTTTAAAATGTAAAATACTAGAATAAGAATCTAGGTGCTCTCCTTTAAGAAATTTAATTATAAAATCAATAACTTTGAAAATATCTCCACCTGTGGCAATGATAACATCAAAAACTCCATCATCTATTTTAGATTTATAAGAAAGATTAATATTTCCAGCAGTTTTTCCATTAAAAACAAAAAACATAAAACACTGTCCACTATATTGAAAATTTTCAGCTTGAAAAGTGAGTTTTAAATCGTGAACTTTAGGAACTTCTAAAATTCCATTTAAGTAATATGCTAGCTTTCCAATATTATTTTTCAAATAACTAGGAGTATTTTGAGAAACTTGAGTGAATAATCCACTACTCAAAACATTTACAAAATATTTGTCATTAGCCTTAATAAGATCAATGTTTTTAATCTTACCATTTAAAATTTGGTCTAAAACCTCATTGAGATCTCCTTTGAGTCCTAAAGTAAGAGCAAAATCATTGGCAGTTCCTGTAGGTAAAATACTTATAGGTAAATCAATGTTTTTATTTTTCATTTGGTTGACTACTTGATTAATCGTTCCATCTCCTCCTGCAATTAGAATATAGCTATATTCTTCAGTTGGAAATTCACTAAAAAAATCTTGAATTTTTTTAGTGATATCAATACGATAAGGAATCACTGCTATATTTCTTTTTTGAAATTGATAAATAATTCGATCTAAAAATTCTAAAATTATTTTTCCACCCGAATTAGGATTGTATATAAATTTTACTTTTTGCATTACTTCACCTCTCTTAAAGTATAGTGAATAAAAAAATATAAAGCAAGAAAAAAATATGAATTCTATGATATAATTTATTTATTGAAGGAGGGATTTATGAAAAAATTAATAATAGCAGAAAAACCAAGCTTGGCTAAAAATATAGCTAAAGCTTTAAACATAAATAAAAAAATGGATGGATATTTAGAAAATGAAAATTATATAGTTTCTTGGGCTTTTGGTCATCTTTTTTCTTTGGCTGATGTAGAAGATTATACAGGTGTTAAAAAATCTTGGAAGGATATCGAATTACCATTTATTCCTGAACAATTCAAATTTCAACTTAAAACAATAAAAAAAGGAAAAGAGAAAGTTGTAGATGTTGGAGCTAAAAAACAGTTTGAAATTTTAAAATCTCTTGCTGATAGAGCTGATGTAGATGGAATTATAAACTGTGGAGATGCTGATAGAGAAGGGCAAATAATAGGTGATATAATTATTTCAAAATTTGGTCTAAAAAAGCCAATTTATAGACTTTGGCTACCAGATCAAACAGAAAAAACTATTCAATCTGAGATAAAAGCTTTGAGAGATAATAAAAATTATAGAAACTTAGCAGATGAAGGATATGCAAGAACTTTTATGGACTGGTTATTAGGAATAAATATGACAATTTATCTTTCAGTAAAATCAGGAAAATATTTACCTGTAGGAAGAGTGCTTATTCCTATATTGAAATTTATTTATGATAGAGATAAGGCTATTGGTGAATTTGTAAAAGAAAAGTATTTTCAGATAGAAAGTAAAACTAAGAAACAGGAGATAATAATTCCTTTAACTGTAAAAACTAAATATAAAACTAATATCGAAGCTAAGGAATATGCCAGTTATTTAAATAAATTTTCTGGTGTTGTAGAAAAAATAGAGCGAAAAGAAATCATTAGACAACCTGGAAAGCTTTTTTCTCTTTCTAAACTTCAATCTATTCTTTCTAAAAAAGAAAAAATGAATTTTAAAAATTCTGAAGAAATAATTCAAAAACTTTATGAAAATGGATATATTACTTATCCAAGAACAAACACAGAGTACTTAGCTGAAAATGAAAAGGTTAAAATAAAAGAGATAATAAGTACACTTAAAGGATATAATTTAATCTTTAAAGATGGAAAAAGATTTTTTGATGATAGTAAAATAGAGAGTCACAGTGCAATAATTCCAACAACAAAAATTCCAAATATGAATTCACTCAGTGAGAAAGAAGCTTTAGTTTACAAAGTTATTCAAAACAGATTCATATGTAATTTTTTGAATGAAGAAACAACAACTGAGAAAGTTACAATTGAAATATCTGTAGATAAGGAAAAGTTTATATTGAATGGTGAAACAATTGTTAAGGAAGGTTTTTTTAAATTTGAGCCTGAAAATTTAAAAAATAATCTTCCGCCATTTATAGAAAATGAATCATTCAATATAAATTTTAAAGAATTGAAAAAAGAGACTCAACCTCCTAAACCAGTTTCTGAAGAAGAGTTGGCAAATCATTTAAAAAATCCTTTTAGAAAAGAAAAACAAACAGAAGAAGAAGAGTATAAAGCCATATTAGAAGGGGTAGAAGTAGGTACTGAAGCAACAAGAACAGGAATTGTAGAGAAAGCAAAGTTTGTAGGTTATATCTCACAAAAAGGTTCAAATTATTCAATAGAAGAGTTAGGAAAATCAACCATTGAGTATTTGGATAAACTTAAAATAAATCTTTATAAAGAAAAAACAGTTGAATTTTCAAAATTATTAAAGCAAATATATAATGGAAAAATACCTTTAAAACAGATTACAGAAACAATTGAAAAAGAATTGACCATTATTGTTTCAAGTAATATTGAAATACCAAGAGAACCTCCACAATTTTCATTAGATAAAGAAGTTATAGGAAAATGTCCTAAATGTGGAAGAAATAT